>JBDSGI010000136.1:0-8235 GCA_039919035.1 Opitutaceae bacterium | reverse complement strand
ATCGGCTCTGGTCGTCGGGCTTTCTGTCACCCGAACACGCGGCAGTGGCGCTGCGCGCGGGTAGCGACCCGGTGTTGCACCTCAACAACCCGACCGGCATCTCCGGCGACATTCGTCGCGCGATGGTCGATGGCGTCAACGATCTCAATCGCCAGCTCTTCGAGCGCGTCGGCGATCCGGAAATCAACACCCGCATCGCGCAATACGAGATGGCGTTTCGCATGCAGACCTCGGTGCCCGAACTCACGGATTTTTCCAACGAGCCGCAGTCCACCTGGGATCTCTACGGCCCGAAGGCGAAGGAGCCCGGCACCTTCGCCTACAATTGCCTCATGGCGCGCCGTCTCGCCGAGCGCGGCGTGCGACTCACGCAGATTTTTCTTCGCAGCTGGGATCAGCACAGCCGGCTGCCTGATCGGATCAAGCTGATGGCGGAGGATTCCGATCAGCCGACCTACGCGCTCATCACCGATCTCAAGCGCCGTGGCCTCCTCGACGACACCCTTGTCATCTGGGGCGGCGAGTTCGGTCGCACGGTCTATTCTCAGGGCACGCTCACCCCCGACAACTACGGCCGCGACCACCATCCGCGCTGCTTCTCGATGTGGATGGCCGGCGGCGGCGTGAAGCCCGGGCTCGCCTTCGGCGAAACCGACGACTTCTCCTATAATATCGTCAAGGACCCGGTCCACATCCGCGACCTCCACGCGACGATCCTTCACCTCTTTGGCCTCGATCATAATCGGCTCACGTTCAAGCACCAGGGCCTCGATCAAAAACTCACGGGCGTGCTGCCGGCCAATGTCATCAATGCGATCCTCGCCTAAAGCCGTGCGCCGCGCCGCGATGTTGTTTTTTGTGTTCGGGGTCGGGCTGCACGGCGAGTCGTCGTTCTACGTCGCGCGCGTCGCCCCTATCTTCGACCGGCACTGCACGGTTTGCCATGGCGCGGAGAAGCAGAAGGCGAAGCTACGGCTCGACGCGTTTGAACATGTCATGCGCGGCTCCGAATCCGGCGCCGTGCTCAAATCGGGCGATCCGAAGGGCAGTGAACTTTTCCGCCGCATCACCCTGAAGCCCGACGACGAGGACGTGATGCCCAGTGACGGCAAGCCGCTCCTTTCATCCGACGAAATCAAAGTCATCGAACTCTGGATTGCTGCCGACGCCAGCGCGACCAAGCTCTCTGCGGATTTCCCCGCCGCGCCGGCAGTGAAAGCGCTGGCGCCAGCCACAATTCCCCTCGCGCCCGACTGGCATCCGCGAGCGGCCGAGATTGCCGCCCTGGAGAAAAGCACGGGTCTTAGACTTCTCCCGCGGTCGCAACTGGCCACCGACGGAATCGTGGTGCGCACGGCAAGCGCGCCGAGCCGCTGCGACGATGCGGCGCTTGCCCGGCTCGCGCCGATTGCCGACCTGATCGTCGAGGCCGAATTGGCGCGCACCAGGATCACCGACGCGGCGCTGAAATCCGTCGCGCGCTGGCCCAATCTTCGCTCCCTCGATCTTACGCAAACGGCGATCACCTCCGCCGGGCTGTCCGAGATCACGGGTATAACAAAATTGGCATCGCTGAACCTCACCGACACCGGCGTAGACGAATCTGGAGCGATACGGGTCAGGGCGCTGCCTTCGTTGCAGCACCTTTGGTTGTTTGGCACCAAGGCGGCGGAGGCTGGCAGCTCGGCTCCGCGATCCACCACGAACTAACCATTGCGCGGCCGGAAGGACTTCGGCTGGGGCGCAAAAAAGCCACGCGAGGCAGTTCGCGTGGCTGAGAAACTTGGCGGAATGGCGGCTACTTCGTGGGAGCTACCGTGACAGCAGTGGGACGCGTGGGCGACGTGCGGGGAGCCGCAGCGGTGCCGCCTGTGGGGGCCTGGGCGTGCAGGTCGGTAAGGCGCTTTTCTATCTCACCCATCTTTTGGACGAGCTGCTCCTCGACTTTCTTGCGGTCGGAGCTGTTGACGATGCTCAGGCTCGCGGCGTCCTTAATCACGTTGGCGGGCAGGGTGAGCAGCCGGGTGATGAGACCCTGATCCTTGAATGAACTGAGGTAGAGCGCGGTGATCTCATGAGAGAGCTTCAGCGCGTCTTGGGCGGCGGCCTGAGTCTGCTGAAGGTTGTTGTTCAGCTGCTGGTTTTTCGCGAGCTCGGAGGTAAGCACGCTGCCGACTTGGTCCGAAATGCGCTGGCTGTATTGCGCGATCGAGTCGCGGGTCAGATTCTGATCCTTGGACATTTCAGCGAGAATTGGCTGAATGCGGTCCGCCATCTTGCCGGACACCTTGTCGATCTGCTCGTTTTGCTGGCGCTCGGCCTCTTCGGCTGACTTGGGGAGGGGATTGTAGGGCTGAACCTTCTTGGCGATGGCGTCGGCGAGGGCGTCCATGCGCTCGGTGTTGAGCTTTTGCACTTCCTCGTCGGTGCGGAACATGTCCGCTTCGCGCTTGGAGATGGCGTCGCGCAGGAGCTTGTTGGTCGACTCGATCTGTTTGCGATTTTCCTCGGACGAGGCCTTGAGGGCATCGTTGGCGTCACGCAGCGGCGCGAGTTCAGTTTGCTGCTTGGCGGCCATCTGCGACACGGTCTGCTGATGGAGCCAGAACGCGCCCGCAATGACGAGGAGCGCGGTGAGAATCACGGCGGGAATTTGTTCTTTGAATTTTTGCCACATGGTCGGAGGAGGATTGACTAACTTTTGTTGAGGGAAAACGGACTTTGCGAGCTTACACGCACGCGAGGGAACCCGCCCCGCCTTTGCGGTTGTTTTTCCACCGGCCGCCCACACGTTTTTCCGAATGAGCCTGAACCGGTGCGAGCAACGCGTGTTTAACTACGTGGAGAAACATCCAGACGAGAGACACCATTGGCAGGAAAAGTTGCGGCGTGCTATAGAGGAAGTTGGCAGTGAGTATGTTGCGGTAGAAAGAATGGAGAAGGAACTTTGGCGTTACTACGTGGAACGGGCCGCGGTGGTGCCGGCGTTCAAGCTGGCCGCTGCCAGCGAAGGCCTCCAGCGGACGAGTATGAAAAACTTAGCGGAGCTCCTGATGCGCCTGTGGATTGCGCCCCGGCCGAAGAAAAAGATCGCCGGCTGAATGCTGGAAAAAATGTGCAGCGCGCTGGAACTTTCGGGCGCCGTGGTTATCCTACGACTCTGTGAATTCAATTTTCTCATCCGCCTAGCGGTTGAGAATTGGGGTAAGCAAGAAAGCAATGGGCGGACCGCTTAGGGGTAGGCGGTCCGCCCTAATTTTTTAGACCGGCTCAGCGACCGCAGGCTTTGCGGCCTTGGCCTCGTGGAAATCCTGCGCGGTGTGGGTGGTTTTGACGTAGCCTGCGCGAATCACGAAATCGCCGAATCGTTCGCCGGTCGTGCGTTCGAGCGCGTAGCGCTTGATGATCGGACCGAGGAGGGGAACGATCTCCGCGATTGGGGTATTGGCCTTGTAGAGGATGTTGAGCCGGGAGCCGTTGAACGCGGCGCCGAGGTAGATGTTGTATTTCCCGGGCGACTTGCCGACGAAGCCGATCTCGGCGAGGTAGGGTCGGCCGCAACCATTGGGGCAGCCGGTGATGCGGAGCGTGACTTCGTCGTGCCGCAGACCGGCCGCCTCGAATTCCGCCTCGAGGGCTTCCACCAGATCGGGCAGGTAACGTTCGCTTTCGGCGAGGGCGAGGCCGCACGTCGGGAGTGCGACGCACGACATGGCGTTCAGTTTGAGGCCCGAGGCGTCGTTGGCGGTGTCGAGCTTGTGCTTGCGGAGCAGCGCCTCGATTTGCGGGCGGTCGGCGGGCGCGACGTTGGCGATGATGAGATTTTGGTTCGCCGTGAGGCGAAAGTCACCCTTGTGGGCGAGGGCGATTTCGCGCAGCGCGGTCTTGAGCTTGTAGTTCGCATCGTCCCGCACGCGGCCGCTCATGATGTAGAGCGTAAAATGCGAGCGCCCGTCGTGGCTGTCCACCCAGCCGTATCGATCACCAGTGTGGGTGAAATTGAAGTGACGGGGCGCGCCAAGCCGATAGCCGAGCCGGGCCTCGACCTCATGGCGGAACCACGGCAGCCCGCGATCCTCGATGGTGTATTTCAGACGGGCATGCTTGCGATCAGTGCGGTCACCGTAGTCGCGCTGGACTAGCACGACTTTCTCCGCGACTTCGACTGCCTGCTTCACCGTGCAAAAACCCATCACGTCCGCGATGCGCGGAAAGGTTTCGATCTGGTTGTGCGACATGCCGAGGCCGCCGCCGACGGTGACGTTGAAACCGGCGAGCTTACCAGCCGCGTCGGTGATGGCGATGAAGCCGAGGTCGTTGCCGTAAATGTCGACGTCGTTGCTCGGCGGGACGGCAACCACGATCTTGAATTTCCGCGGCAGGTAGGTGTTGCCGTAGATCGGCTCGGACTCCGGCTCGCCGCCGGCGACGAGCTCGTCGCCCACCCAAAGTTCGTGGTAAGCGCGCGAGCGCGGGAGCAGGTGTTCGCTGATTGCTTTGGTGACCTGATAGACCTCGGTGTGCAGCTCCGATTGCTCGGGGTTGGGATTGCACATGACGTTACGATTCACGTCGCCGCACGCCGCAATCGTGTCGAGCAACGCTTTGTTGACGCCGTTGATCGTGCGCCAGAGATCGCCCTTAAGAATGCCGTGAAATTGAAACGCTTGCCGCGTCGTCAGCTTGAGCGTGCCGCCGGTAAAGTCGTCGGCAAGGCGATCCAACGCGAGCCACTGGCCGGGCGTGCACACGCCACCGGGCACGCGGATGCGGGCCATGAAGGAGAAGGCCTTCTCTTTGTTTTCTTTGCGGCGCTGGTTGCGCAGGTCGCGATCGTCCTGGCCGTAGATACCGTGGAATTTCGTCAGCTGACCGCTGTCCTCCGTGATGCTGCCGGTCGATTGATCGGCGAGGTCGCGCAGGATATTTCCGCGGAGGAAATTGCTGGCCGCCTTGAGGCCCTCGTTTTTGGCGAGCGGCTTCACGACGGATTCGGGTGTGGCGGCGGGTGTGGCAGTGGAACTCATGCGGAAAGGGGAGCGTGGAGGTGGGAGAGCGTGGCGCGCAAGGCGGCAGCGAGCGAAGTGATCGCGAGCGGGTGCGTGCCGACGAGGCCGGTCAGGTGGCAGCGGCCGCTGAGGTTGGCCGCCTCGGCTTGGCGGCAGATTTGGGCAATGTCGCCCTCGGCTCCGGCGTGGCGGCCGGGTGAAAGGAAAAGCGGCGCGACGACAACATTGCCGGTGTCGAACCCGGAAGCCTGGAGCTGTTGGGAGAGGAGAGGGTGGTTGTGCGCGTGCGCTTCACCTTCCATCGAGGCGGCGGCGAGTGATGCAATTTCATTGCCCAGGAGTGAGCGAATCTCGGCGGCGAGGGTGTTGCGCAGCGCGGCCGATGTGGGCGACGGGCCGCCGTGATCGACGACAATTACGGGAGGGCGCGGGAGCACGGATGCCGCAATGGTCTCGCGCACGCGGTCGGCGACAATTCCTGGAATCACGCCCGCATCGGCAAGGCCGGCAGTAAATGTGAATTCGAACGGCGTCGCGGCGTGCTCGCGTTGCAGCTTATCGAGGTCGCTGCGGAGCGCGGAGCCGATGGCGCCCTGCGCGCTGATGAAAAACGGAACGAAAATAAAATGACGCTCACCCGAGTCGAGCTGCGCCCGAACGAAAGGGGCGAGCGTGGTGCCTGGCTTGTCTCTGTTGAGCAACGCGGGGGAGATGCGATCACTATGCTTCCACGAAACCGGATGCACGGGCGCATCGACCTCGGTCGAAAGCGCGGCGGCGACGGCCCGCAAATTGCGGGTCGCGGCGGGCTCAAGAGAACCGTTGTCGATGAGCGCGAGGATCATTGGGCTTGGGCGCGCGCCAGTTGGAACCACGCGAGTTTGTCGGAGAGAGCGGCGACTTCACCGATGACAACGATGGCTGGAGCGCCAAAGCCGCCATGCTCAGATTCAAGCGCGACTTTTTCGATCGTGGTGAGGAGTTGGCGGTGTTCTCCTGTGGTGGCCGATTGGACGACGAGGGCGGGCGTGGACGGCGCGAGTCCACCGGCTTGGAGCCGGCGCGTGATCGACTCCAGATTCTTCATGCCCATGTAGAGACAAAGCGTGGCGCCTAGTTTGCCGTAGTCTTCCCAGCGGATCGCGGAATCGGGTTTATTGGGATCCTCGTGGCCGGTGAGGAAGACGACGGCGGACGCGTGTGAGCGGTGGGTGAGCGGCACGCCGGCATAGGCGGCGGCGGCGAGCGCGGAGGTGACTCCAGGAACGATTTCAAAAGCGATGCCCGCCTCGACGAGCGCCTCGGCTTCCTCGCCGCCGCGGCCGAAGACGAACGGGTCGCCGCCTTTGAGACGGACGACATTCTTTCCCTCTCGGGCAAGGCGAACGAGGATGCCCTCGATGTCTCGTTGCGGGCAGCAGAATCCACCGCCCTTTTTTCCGACAAAGATTTTTTCCGCAGCGGGATTGGCGAGCGCGAGGATTTCCGGCGCCACAAGAAAATCATGCACGACCGCGTCCGCTTCGCCGAGCAGGCGGAGGGCTTTGCGGGTGAGCAGTTCGGGATCGCCGGGACCGGCGCCGACGAGATAGACGGTGCCATTCGAGTGGAACGAGTCGGGTGAAGCGGTCATGTCGCTCAGGTCAGCAGTGTCCGGGCCAGCGCGCCGCGCCGGTCGTGTGGGAGGTGATTTCGCTTAAACATGACTTCTTTAGTAGATATGACTTCTTTTATGCTTTACGCCCTGTCGGCACGGCGCAAGCAATCTCGCTGTCATGGCCGCAATTTCAAACGACATCATCATTCAGTGGAACGCCGAGCTGCGCGATCAGTCGCCGTTGGCCATCGTGCGCTGGGCGATCGCTCAGGCGGGCGGAAGGGCAATCGTTTCGACGAACTTCCGACCTTATGAGGCGGCGATTCTCCATCTCGCAGTCGAAGCGCAGCCGCAGATTCCGGTGCTGTGGGTGGACCACGGCTACAACCGTCCCGCGACCTACAAACACGCGGAGGGGCTGCGGGCGCGCCTGAAGTTGAACCTCAACCCGTTTTTGCCGCGGATGACGGCGGCGCATCGTGACGCGATCTTTGGATCGATTCCCACGACCGAGGACGAAGAGGGGCTCAAGAAATTTAGCGCGGTGATGAAGCTCGAGCCGTTTCAGCGCGGTATGAAGGAGCTCGCTCCGACTGTTTGGATTACGGCGCTGCGCAAGGTGCAGAACCCCAATCGCGCGGGTCTCGACATCGTTTCCCACGACGCGAACTTCGGCGCGCTGAAGGTGAGCCCGCTGTTTTACCACACCGATGCCGAACTCGATGCCTACCTCGCGCAGCACCAGTTGCCGAATGAGTGGGACTATTTCGACCCCGCCAAGGCCGACGAGAAGCGTGAGTGCGGCCTCCACGCCGCTTGGGGCAAGAAAGCCGTCAACGGCTGAGCCGGCCTACCTCTCCATCGATTTTCCTGCGCCCTGCGGGGCGCGCTGCAATACTGTCCATGAATAGCTACCACCTCGATCACCTCCAACATCTCGAAACCGAGGCCATTCACATTATGCGCGAGGTCGCGGGCGAGTTTGAGCGCCCTGCGCTCCTTTTCTCCGGCGGCAAGGACTCCATCTGTCTCCTGCGCCTCGCGGAAAAAGCGTTTCGCCCCTCCGACCTGCCGACGCCCCTGCTCAACGTCGACACCGGGCACCACTTCCCTGAGCTCAACGAGTTTCGCGACCGCCGCGCCAAAGAAATCGGCGGCAAGCTCATCGTGCGCAAAGTGGAGGACGCGATCGCTAAAGGCATCGCGACGCCGTCGCCCGGTGAAATAAGCCGTAACCGCCTGCAAATCCCGACGCTCCTCGCCGCCGTTGAAGAGTTCCGCTTCGACTGCTGCATCGGTGGCGCCCGGCGCGACGAAGAAAAGGCCCGGGCCAAGGAGCGCTTCTTCAGTTTCCGCGACAGCTTCGGCCAATGGGACCCCAAGAACCAGCGTCCGGAAATCTGGAATCTCTATAACGGCCGTCTGAATCCCGGGGAAAACATGCGCGTTTTTCCGATCAGCAATTGGACCGAGATGGATGTGTGGGAATACATCAAGCGTGAGCAGCTGGAGGTGCCTTCGATCTACTTTAGCCACAAGCGCCAGTGCGTGCGTCGCGGCGGCCAGTGGTTGCCCGTCAATTCCCTCGTGCCCCCGAAACCCAATGAGGAAGTGCGCGAGCTCGTTGTG
>JBDSGI010000135.1:0-8199 GCA_039919035.1 Opitutaceae bacterium | reverse complement strand
ACCGCCGAGGGTCGCGGCGATCTCGTGGTGGCGGGCCTGCTGTTTTTCGCCTTGGTCTTTGGCTGGATCGCGTTTCGCCAAGCCGCGCACCGGCCGATCGCCGGGCCCATTTTCACGGTGAATGCGCCCGGCCAGGTGCTCGCGATCGACCCTTTTATTTGGGAATATCTCGTCTCGCTGCTGCTCGCGTCGGGGGCGCTCGCGCTCTTGGTGAGGCGCGCGCTCGTGCGCCGGTCGTTGGGCGTGGCGGGCGGTCTCCTCATCGCGAGTTGCGTCGCCGCGCTGCTCTGGCGCCACGCCCTCCACGCAACGGCCGCCGGCTTCGAAGAGTTCGTCGCCCGGCCCACGGAGCGCGTTGATCTCCAAGCGCGCTCCCCGGCGGTCGAATTCGTCCGCGCCGCCCACGCGCGGGAGCCGGGGCGCGGTTTCGGTTTCAACGGTAACTTCTTCCCCGGGTGGACCGGTGTCTATGGTCTCGAAACCGTCCACGGTCCCGACGCCCTCGTGAATCCGTGGATGCGTGAGCTGGTGGACGTCTCGGGCGTCGAGCGCATCTGGGACTGGCGGCTCTACGTCGAGGCCTCGGGCGTCGCGGCCGCGCGACCGTTTCTCGACGCGCTCAACGTCCGCTTCTATTTCGACATGCTGAGCAAGCATCCCGCGCTTAGCTCCGCCCTCACGCTGGTCCACGGCGCCGACCTCGATGTCTGGCAAAGCCCGACCGCCTGGCCGCGCGCCTTTTTCACCGACCGCGTCGGGGCCTACGATCAGCCGGCCGAGCTGGTGAAAAATTTCCGCGCCGCCGCCGGCCGCCCTTTCGCCGCCGCGCAGCGCAGCGATCGCGAGACCGCCGTCGCCATCGCGCAACTCCCCACCGATCTCGCGCCGCGCACGTCGGTCGCCGCCACCGACTACGTGCTCCGCGAAAACTCCACTGCCTTCAAGGTCCACGCCACCGGGCCGGGCGTAGTCCTGCTCACCGAGGCGTTTTGGCCGGGGGATTTTCGCGCCGAGATCAACGGCCGCAAAGCGCAGGTGCTGCGGCTGAACCACGCGTTCAAAGGCGTGGTGGTCGATTCCGCGGGCGACTACAAAGTCACGTTCGCCTACCTGCCAAAAAGTTTTCCCCGCAACCTGAAGCTCTGTGCCTTCGGCGCCGCGCTGGCCGCGCTTTCCCTCTGGCTCGCGCTGCGCCCGGCGCGTGCCGCATGAACCCGCCGTCGGCCTGCCGCTGCTGTGGCTCGACGAATGTCGTGCTGCGCGGACGCAAGCGCGGCGCGTTCATCCCGCGCGAGTTCGAGTTTTACGCCTGCGGCGACTGCGGCTTCATGCGCGTCGAGCCGTTTTCGGGGTTCGAGATCTACAACGACGCCTACTACCGCGGCGCCGGCCCCGATCCGTATGTCGACTACGAAGCCGAATACCGCGCTTGGCGCACCACCGACCGCGGCCTCGAATTCGAGGATCTCGCGCGGATCGCGGACGCGCACGCCATTGCGGGAGCAGGGAGCAAGGAGCAGGGAGCAGGAAAAATCCTGCAATCTCCGCCCGCCTCGGCTCCTGCTCCCTCCCTGCTCCATGCTCCCGGCGCGCAACGCCCTCCGCTGCGCCTCCTCGACTTCGGCTGCGGGGCCGGCGGTTTCCTGAAGTTCCTCCGCGAACACGGCACCCTCGCCGGGCGCCCGCTTGAACTCACCGGGCACGACGTCGGCTCCTATGCCGACCAACTCCGCGACCGCGACGGCTTTCGCATCCTCGATCTTGACGCGCTCGCCCGCGAGCCCGACGCCCGCTACGACGTCATCAGCCTGATCGAAGTCATCGAGCACCTCCCCTCGCCGGTCGAACCGCTCCAGCTGGTCGCACGCCTGTTGAAACCGGGGGGCCTCCTCTTGCTCACGACCGGGAACCTCGATTCGCCCGTCGCGCGCCGCGCAGGCCTCCACTACCGCTACTGCGCGCCGGAAATTCACGTGAGCCTGTTCACCCCGCGCGCACTGGAGCGGCTTTACGCACGCGTTGGCCTCGAACCGCAAATCGTCCGCTACCGTGGCGCGGTGAAATTCAAGGTAATCAAAACCCTGCGCCATCGTCCTGCCCTCCGCGCCCTCGCCCGCCTCGCGCTGTGGTTTCCACCCGTGGTCCGCTTCATCGACTCCCGCTACGGCGTCTCCGCCATGCCCTGCGCGCGGAAGCCGTCGACATGACCTCGCGTTGGCAATGCCTTGCGCCGGCGCCGGCGGGCTGAAAGCGTGCTGCCCGTTTTTGCCCATGCGCCCGCAGCCTTTCCCGCCCATCGTGAATGGGACTCTCTCCGTCGTCGTTCCCATCTATAACGAGGCGGCCACGGTGCGCTTCGCCCTCGACGCCATCGTGGCCAAGACCGTCGCGGGCTGGACGCTCGAACTCATTTTGGTCGAGAGCAACTCCACCGACGGCACTCGCGACATCGTGCGCACCTACGCGTCGCACCCGCGGGTAAAGCTGATCCTCGAGGACCGACCGCGCGGCAAAGGCCACGCCGTCCGGGCCGGTTTCGCGCAGGCCACCGGCGATGTCATTTTGATCCAGGACGCCGACCTCGAATACGATCTCAACGACTACGAGATTCTGCTCTCGCCGCTCGCCGCCGGCCGGCAGTCGTTTGTGCTCGGGTCGCGCCACAGCGCCGGCGGCTGGGCCATCCGCCAGTTTTCCGATCAACCGCTGCAGGCCGCCGTCCTCAATCTCGCGCACTGGGGCTTTACGCTGATGATCAATGTCACCCTCGGCATCTGGCTGCACGATCCGTTCACGATGTATAAGGTCTTCCGCCGCGACGCGCTCACCGGGCTGACCTTCGAGTGCAACCGTTTCGATTTCGACTGGGAGCTGCTGATCAAACTCATCCGCAAGGGCCACCGCCCGATCGAGATTCCGATCAACTACAAGTCGCGCTCGTTCAAGGAGGGGAAAAAAATCTCCATGTTCCGCGACCCGATCACGTGGATTTGGGCGCTGATCAAGTTTCGCTCCATGCGGCTCTAATCCGGTAGTAGCCGGACGATTTTCGCGATGACTTCCCTTTCGCCTCCATGCCCGCGTTGTCGCTGACAGAGACCCTGCTCGCGTTCGGCGGGCAGGGGCTGGTGCTTTCCGGTGCGGGGGTCGCCGCGCAAGTCTGGCGGCGGCGGCTGACGGGCCGAGGGTCGACTGCCACGGGCGCACTGCTGCTGGGTGCGCTCACCGTCGCGGCGCTCGGCTACGCGGCGTTTTGGATCTACTTTGCTCACCCGCTGGCGGGAAAAATATTCAGCTGGGCCGCGATGGGGGCGGTGATTGGCACGCTCGCGTGGATGTGGCTCCGCGCCGGCGCGAGAGGGCCCGCCGTGCATGGCCGCTTACTCGCGCTCACGGCGGCGGCCGGCGTCTTCTACATCGCGGCGCTCCTGATTTTCCCCGGCGCGAAATTCACCGATACCGCCGGCCAGCGTTTCATCCCGCGCATGCCTGGCGACAACGAGATTCCCCGCATCTTCGCCGAGCGCCTTTACATCGGCATGTCGCCCAAAGGCCCCGGCGGCGACTGGCTGAGCAGCGACCGGCCGCCGCTGCAAACGGGCATCGCGCTCATCACGATGCCCGCGCTGCGCGCCGCCGGGATCGACTTCGACGTCGCGTGCGCGACGGCGGGCGTGTGGTTCCAACTCCTCTGGATTCCCGCCCTGTGGTGTTTTCTACTCTGGCTGGGCCTCGCCGAACGCGAGGCGCACGCCGGCACCGCGATGCTGGGGTTCACCGGCTTCCTGCTCTTCAACACGATTTTCACCTGGCCGAAGCTGGGCGGCGCGGCGCTGGTGTTGCTCGCGTTCTGCACCTTCTTCGGTCGGGCCGCGAACTCCCCTGAGCCGGCCGAGCGGTGGCGGCGCTTCGCCCTCGGCGGCGCGCTCGCTGGCTTCGGCGCCCTGGCGCACGGGGGAGTGATGTTCTCACTCCTAGCACTTGCGCCCCTCGCGCTGCTGAAACTGCGTGAACGCTGGTCGGGTTGGCTCTGCGCCGGCGCCGCGTTCGCCTTGCTCCTGCTGCCATGGATGGCTTACCAAAAGTTCTACGAGCCGCCGGGAAACCGGCTGGTGAAATGGCACATCGGCGGCGTGATCCCATCCGACCAGCGCACCGTGACCGAGGCGCTACGGGACAGTTATCGCGACCTCGGCTGGAGCAAGGCTTGGGCGGCGCGGCGCGACAATCTCATGATGCTGCTTCACGGCGAATGGAAAAACGCCGGCACGCTATCCCCTGCCCTCGCGGCGGCCCGGCGCACCGAGGAATCAGCCTACCCGCTGCGCGCCGTGGGCGGCTGGGTCCTCGGCCTGGGTGCGCTTGTCGCGCTCGGATGGCAGGCGCATCGCGGCCTCCGCGTCTGGCGCGGACGTGGAGCCGCCCACGGCCTGGGCCTCGCGTGGCTCGCGCTCACGTTGCTCGGCTGGGTCGGGCTGATGTTTTTTCCGAAAACCGTTTTCGTGCACCAAGGTTCACTCGTCACTCAACTCGTCGCGCTCGGGTTGCTCACCGCTTGGACGCTGCTGGCGGGACGCTGGGCTTTCGCATTCGTCGGTGGCGCTACGGCGGTTTCATTTGCCGGCACGTGGCTGGGTCCGAGCGTGAATGTCGCCAACCTCCCAGCGCACGCCCCCGCGATCGCGGTGGCGATGGGCGGCGCGGCGGTGGTGTTGCTGCTGGCCATCACAGCACTGTGGCCGGCGACGAAACGTCCATGGCGTGATCCGGCGCCCCGGGCTGGCGCGATTCCGAACGCGCCTCCTTCCTTCCCCGCGTGGTGGCGGCGCGGCCGGCTCACATGGTGGTTGCTCGCGGGATTTGCGCTGCTGCTTTTCCTCCGCAAGCCGCACGCGCTGCACACCCCGCAACTCTACGCGGAGGACGGCACAATCTTTCTGGGGCAAAACGATTTTCTCGGCCTGCGCGTTTTCGCTGAGCCCTACATGGGCTACCTGCACACGCTGCCGCGCCTGATCGCGTGGGCGGCGGCGCACACGCTCGACCCCGCGTGGTGGCCACTCGCCTACAATGGCGCGGCCTTTCTGCTCGGGCTCGCGGTGCTGGCGCGGATTTTTTCCCCGCGAGTGGACGTCCCGCATAAGCCCGCACTCGCCCTGGCCATTGTCCTCGCCTGCCAGACCGGCGAAATCTTCAGCAACATCACCAACCTCCAGTGGCTGACGGCCGTGCTGTTGATCGTGCAGGCGCTCATCGCCCGACCGAGCACCCTCGCGCAGCGCGCCGGCGATCTCGTGATCGTCACGATCGTCGGACTAACGGGTCCGTTTGTCATCGCACTGGCGCCGCTACTCGCATGGCGGTGGTGGCGGGAGCGCAACCGCGACACGCTAGCCGTCCTGCTCGTCGCCACCGCCTGCGCCGCCGTGCAGTCCGCCCTCCTGCTCACGACCGGCCCGCAGTTCGTCTTTCCCGCCTTCAACGCGATGGCGTTCCTCGCCGTTGTCGGCCAGCGTCTCGTCGTCGGGCCGCTCGTCGGCGACTATGCCGCAACGCATCTACCGCCCTCCGTGATGGGCGTGATCGGCGCGCTCGTAATCCTTGGCGGACTCGCGTGGGTCCTTCGTTCCGGTCCACGCCGATTGTTGCGCGCCCAAATCGTCGCCGCTTTTGCACTCATGATGGTCGCGGTAGTTTATCGGAGCCGCCCGGACACGTGGGGGCTCGCCAGCCCAAGCTACAGCGACCGCTATTTTTTCCTCCCGCGCGTGCTGTTGTGGTGGCTGCTCGTGCTGGAAATCGACACGACCTCGCGCTGGAGCGCGTGGACTGCCCGGGCGCTCTGCGGTGTAGTCGTGGTGGTGCAGGCGTTTCACTTCACAGAGCCACCGCCGCAGAACTACCGCTGGGCTGAACACTGCGAGCCGATCCGCCGGGGAGTGCCGGCCAACCTGCCCACGCTGCCCGAAGGATGGACGCTCGAATATCGCGGCCGGCCATCGGCCAATTGACTTGGCTGCGCCCCGAACGGTTAACTGACCTGCACCAATGCCCCCTGCCCTCCACTGGAAAATCGACGAGTGCTCGGTTTACTTCGAACGGCTGCATTTGCGCGGCTGGTGCCATCACCGCGAGAGCCCAATTGTCCGGGTGGAGGCGCTCCTCGACGGCAAATCCATCCATCCGCTCGTCAGCTTCGGCACCGCGAGCCCCGATGTCGCCCAGTCGCTTGGACCCACGGCGGCGCACGCGCGCTTCGACGAGTGGATCACAGCCGCTCCCGAACTTTTGGGTCAGCCTTTTTCCCTGCGCATGTGGCTCGCCGACGGCAGCCACCTGATGGGCGAGGACGCGCTGACCAACTGCGCCCACGGCGATCCCTATTTCCAAAGCTGGGAAAATTTTCTGATGCGCGTGGCGCAGTTCGAGTCCGGCGCCGTCCTAGAACTCGGCTCGCGCGCCCGCTCCGCCATCACGCGGCGGCATCGGATTCCCCAGCGCCTGGAATACGTGGGCCTCGACATTCTCCCCGGTCCGAACGTCGACCTCGTCGGCGATGCGCACGAACTCAGCCGCCTGTTCCCCGAGAAAAAATTCGCCGCCGTTTTCTCCACGTCCGTCTTCGAGCACCTCGCGATGCCGTGGAAGGTCGCGTTGGAGTTGAACCGCGTGCTCGCGCCCGGCGGCATCGTTTACACCTCGACCCACCAGACGTGGCCGCCGCACGAGGAGCCCTGGGATTTCTGGCGGTTTTCCCAGCACAGCTGGCAGACGCTGTTCAACCCCGCCACCGGTTTCGAGGTGCTCGAAGCCGTGGTCGGCGAGCCCGCCCGCGTGCATGCGTGCCGGACCTCGTCGGTCACCATCGGGATGCCGAACAGCCTGGCGTGGCTCGGCTCCGCCTCGATCGTGCGCAAGACCCACGACACGCAGCTGAGCTGGCCCGTCACGGTCGGTGACATCACCCCGTCGATGTATCCCGCCGGCGAGCTCGCCACGCCGCCCACCCCAAATCGAGCGTAGCGGATGAGCGAGTCGCCACCCTCTTCTCCCGCGCCGCGCCGCGGTTGGCTCGACGCCCCGCGCACCCTCGGCTGGCTCGTGCTCGTCGGCGCGGCGTTGCTCGCGCTGCGAAAACCCTGGGCGCTGCACACCCCGCAACTCTGGGCGGAAGACGGCAGCATCTTTCTCACCCAGGACGAGCAGCTGGGCCTGCGCGCGTTTTTCGAACCCTACAACGGCTACCTGCACCTGCTGCCGCGCCTCATCGCGTGGATGGCGAGCCACACCGCCGACGTCGCGTGGTGGCCCGCGATCTACAACGGGCTAGCCTTCGCGATCAACGTCGCGCTGTTCGCCCGGCTGGCATCGCGCCGGATCGAGCTGCCAGGCAAGGCGGGGCTGATGCTCGCCTTCACGCTGGTCGCCGGGACCGGCGAGGTGCTGATCAACGTGACAAATCTGCAGTGGGTCACGGCGTTTTTCCTCGTCCTCCAATTATTCGCCACGCCGGCCGCAAGCCCGGCGCAACGTCTCGGCGACGTGGCCTTGCTCGGCGTCGTCGGGCTGAACGGCCCTTTTGCCATTGTGCTGCTGCCGGTGTTCGCCTGGCGGGCGTGGCGGGCGCGTCAAGCCGACGCTTGGATCGCGTGCGCCGTCGTGGGCGCGTGCGCGCTCGTGCAGGCCGGATTTCTCTCGCGCACCGCCCTCAGCCTCGATGGCAACACAGCCGCGTTTCACCCGCTGATGTTTTTCTCGATCATCGGCAGCCGGCTCGTGACTTGGCCGATCTTTGGCCCGGCCGCCGTGCGCAGCTGGCCGCAGGGGCTGCACGCCGCCCTCGGCGTGATCGTGATCGGACCGTTGGTCTGGCGAGCGATTCGCGCGAATTCCCATCGCCCCACGCGCTCATTGATCGCGGCGACGTTTGGGCTCATCGCGCTCGCCAGTCTCTATCGCGTGCGCGCCGACACTTGGGAACGCGACGACATCGTGAATGGCGACCGCTATTTCTACATCCCGCGCGTGCTCCTCGCATGGCTGCTGATTTGGGAGTGCCGCGCCGCCTCGCGTCCCATTGCCTGGACCGCACGCGGGCTCTGCGGCCTCGGCGTCGCCATGCATATTCCACACTTCGTAATTCCCGCCCCGCCTGACTATCACTGGGCCAAGCATTGCGACCCGATCCGTCGGGGAGTG
>JBDSGI010000134.1:0-6865 GCA_039919035.1 Opitutaceae bacterium | reverse complement strand
AATGACGACATCGTGGCGAGCCACTTGCACGCCAGCAGCCCGGGAATGAGCACCCACGCAATCCTGCCGGAGAGAATCTCGACCACCACCGAGTAGCCGTTGCCGGTGACCTGCGGGACATTGATCCCGATCGCCCCGACGATCAGGCCGCCCAGCGCGAGACGCAGCACGATGGGCAGGCGCAGCGACACAAAAAACTTTTCCGCGTGCTTCAGCGACGTGAGAAAGATCGGAGCCACGACGCCGGCGAGCAGGCCAAGCACGACATACGGCCCCATTTCCCACGCCGAGGCCTCGCCGAACGCCGGCACGCGGTAGAGCGCGTGCGCGGTCGTGAGGACGTGGAGCGTCACTGTCGCGCCCACCGCCGAGACCACGAGCGGCCCGAGGCTCTCCATCGCAATCGTGCCGAGAATAATTTCCGCGACGAAAAATGATCCCGCGATCGGGGCGTTGTAGGCCGAGGCGATGCCGGCCGACGCCCCGCAGGCGACCAGCAGGCGAAGTTGCGGCGGAGTAAATTTGCGCCAGCGGCCAACGGCCGACGCCACCACCGCCGCAAGCTGAACCATCGGACCCTCCCGCCCGATCGAGCCGCCCGAGCCGATGGAGAACAACGCCGCGGCGGATTTCACCAAGCTCGCCCGGCGCGGCACATGGCCGTTGCCGATCACGATGGCCTCCATGTAATCGGTCGAGCTTTGCGTGCGCGGCAACCGCTGCCCGAGCTTCAGAATCGCGCCGGCGCAGGCGCCCCCCAGCGCCGGCACCAGCAGGCACGCCCACCCCGGCAACCGCGCCATCGAATCGACGACACCGAGCCTCGAATCGCCAAACCAGCCATGCACCCGCTCCGTCAGCAGGGTGAATCCGATCGCCGCGAGCGCGCCGAGCACCCCCACCACCGCCGCCCACATCAGGGTGACCTGCCACTCCGTCGGCTGGAGTTTCTCCTGAATCCAAACCCGCCACCGCAACAGGCGCAGCAGCCGGTGCAGCAGCAACTTGGCCGGGTCGGTGACGCCCTTCATCGGTTCAGGCCGACGGCGCAATGGGATTCTGACAGAAGCGGCAAAGTCACGACCCAAGACGTTAAGCGTCGCCCCCGGGGAAACAAGCCCGCCGTGGTGGGCCCGGCGAATCTAGGTCATTTGCGAAATCGGCCCGCAGCGAAAGCCGTGAAGGTTGCCCGTCAAACAAAGCGGCCGGCAAAAATCTTCGCGTGCCGCAGGCGCAGGCTCAACTCAAGATTCTTGCCCCGCAGCGCCGTGAGATCGGTTTGACCGCGCCAGCGGCAGTTGGCCCACGTGGCATCGCCGCTGAACGGAATCGCGTCGGCAAACGAAAACCCGGCCAGCACCTTCCCGCGCTCGTGCAGCTCCATCTCGATGCTGCCCTCCGGCAGCGTGCGGGCGTTGATTTGAATCTGGGTGCCATCGAAGCGGGCGGCGTTCGTCGTGAACCGCCCCGCTTCATCGGCCACAATGCCGGCGAGCCGGCCGTCCGGCCACGTGGCCCAGCCCACGCCCGACTGCACGTCATAGTCACCGTAGAAGGTGCGGAACCAGGCTTCATTGTGCGTGGTGTTGTAGGCGGTGTAGGGCAGCGCCAGCCGCCCGTCGGGCAACATCACCAGATTCGTGGACGCATAGATCGATCCGCGATCCCAGTCGCCCGCCTGGCCGAGCTGGATGATCGGGTCATAAGAAATCCAGGAGTAGGCCCGGCCATCGCGGCTCACTCCCAGCCGGACGTCGACCGCGTCGCTGTCGCGATGATAGATGGCGGAGAACAGCAGCCGCAGCGACGGTTGGCCGGGGTAGATCGTGTAACCGTTGGTGTAGTAGTCGTCGGCCGGCTTATCGAGCGGTCCGGCGTAAAGCAGCGGCTGCGCTTCGGGCCAGTGCCAAAAATCCTCCGTCTCCGCCCGCGAAATGGTCCGCCCGCTGAGGTGATGGCGGAAGTAGCCCACGTATTTCTGCAGCAGCGGATCCCACGCGCCGATGTTGAAGGTATCGCTGAAATAGCGGAGCAGCGGCCGGTCGTGCCGGGTCCAACTATAGCCGTCGGGCGAGGTGACGCCGTAGAGGCCGTAACGCTTCTGGTTGGGCGCGTTTTTCTCCACTTCGTCCGTCGGGAGCGCGTCAAACTGGAACAGTTTGTAGCGCTCCTCGGCCGGGCCGTGGTCGTCGCGAAACACCGAGCCGCCGTTGTGGAAGCCGGTCACCAGGTTGTTCTCGCGCGAGCCGCCGTGCGAAAGGATGCCGAGCGCCGGTTTCTTCCAAAGCAGGCCGTCGTCGCTCTCGGCATAGGCCAGGGCGGTGCCGGAAACCTCCATCGCCCGGCCGCGATCGACGGTGAGGTCGGCCGGTTGACCCACGAGTCGCGCAGTATACCAGCACCGGAACCGGCCTTCATCGAACAACACGGTGGCGCCCGCGACGCCGCGTTCCCACGGCTGATCGGCCCGCAGCCACGGTGCGGATTTTTGCGCCACCTCCTGCTGGATGCGAATGCCGGATGGCACGTCCACGGGGCGGAGGCCGTGGCCGCTCTGATCGTAATTTTTTCCCGAGTCGCGCGCCATGCCCTCGAGCATTTTTCGGCCTTCGGCGCTGATGCGCGCCGGATCGAGCGCCGGAGCGAGATCGCCCTTCTTCACGTGGAACCAATCGAGAAAGAGGAAGGTTTTCGCGGTGGGCAACGCGGGCTTCGCCGCTGGTTCGCCGGCGCGCAGGAGGCGCGGTGCGAAGGGCAGCGCACCGGCCGCCATTCCCGCTTGGAGGAAGGCCCGGCGCGTCCAGCGGTCGGGAAGGGCAGTGGGGAAATGTTTCACGGGACGGAGGGGGCGCAAAATCGACCTCAGAATCTGAAGGGCACCTGGCTAGCCCCGCCATATTCAAATTCCGCCAGATAGAGCCCCGTCTGCGGCGTCGGTGCGGCACCCTGCCCGTTCGTCTCGCGCAAGTCGCACACACGGTAGGCCAGCAAGTGCCGCCAGCGCCCGCCGAGCCGGAGATTCGCGCCCATCGCATGATCGCAGAACGGCACGGCGGCTCCCTTGTCGTCGCCGATCTGCCGCTCGTCATGCACGATGATCGGATCGACGAAGCTCTGGCCCCGCAGGGCGAAAGCCACGAGCGGATTGCGCAGCAGGCCGGGGCCGCGGTTGGTCGCGAGGTAAATGCTCCCGTCCAGCCCCTGATTCATCGACTGCGGGACGGTGTGATTCCAGTTATCGAATTGGAGATAATAGTGCAGGCCGTCCTGCGAGCGGTAAACGCGCCCGCGCGGATCGGGACCGCGCGTGTAGCAGATGAATCCGCCCGGCACGCGGGCGAGCGAGGGCTCGATCTCGCCGCGCACCGCCGCGAATTTTTTCCCGCCCACGCCCTGCTTCGACGGCTCTAGCGCGAGCCGCGCCGGTTTCTTGATGGTCGCGAAGTTTCCGCCGGACTCGACCGGCCGCCAGCGGCCATGCTCGAAGGCAAAACGCAGCACCTCGATGCCCTCATCCGAGACGACCGGGCAGAGAAATCCGTCTCCCAGCGGCAGGCTATTGAAGCCGACGTTGATCAGCCGCGCGGCGTAGGACTCGGGCAATCGGTCGCGTTCGACCTGCAATTTCGCTCCGTCCCACCGCACCTGGTAAAACTCCACAAACTGATCGGGCGCCACCGTGATCTCGGCCCGGTCGGCCGTGAAGGTGAGCGCGGTGGAACAGAGAAAACCGGTGCCCGCCGCCGGGTGCGGGGTGCCATCCTCCCGCTTCGCCCCGAGCGGCACGATCGCGCCGTTGACGGGATATTTGGCGAGCACCGCCTTTTCTCCGGCGCGCGTGACATAGTCGGCTTCGAGCCGATTGATCGGGATCGCCCGCTCCGGGACGATCTCGGCGAGCTGCCGGAAAACGAACCCGTCGTTGCCGATCTCGAAATCGTGCCCGCCTTGTTCCCGCATCGCGACGACGAGCAGCGCCGTGTCGGCGTCGAGCTGAAAGAGTTTTCCAATTTCGTAGCTCGCGGGCTGGTCGGTGCCCGCCGGTTGCACCGCCGGACGATCGAGCACGCGGCCGTGACGAAGCATCCGCTGAAACGTGTGCGCGGTGGGATAGAACGCCCCCGCGCCGCCGGCGTTTCGCGTGACTTTCGCGGCGGCCACCGAGGGCCGCGCTTTCGTTTCCCGCACGACGATGGCCCGCAGGTCTTCGAGAATTTTCATCCGCTCCGCGTCGGTCGGATCTTTCGTGAAGCCCCAGATCGCGGGCACGTCGCCGCCGGCTGCGGGATGGCGAAAACGCGGGCCGAGCGAGTCGAGTCTCCAATGGGCGATGTCGGCCCCAAGGCTCTCCAAAATCGCGAGGGCCATCACGAAGTTTCCATAAACATTGGGATGGATGCCGTCGGGACCGACCATCCGGCCCCAGCCGGCGCCGGCGACATACTCGTGCGCGCGATCCATGATTCGATTCATATCGATCACGCGAACGCCAAGGGCGGCCGCTTCGTCGCGGATGGCGTCGTTGCCGGTGTGAACACCGTCATCCAGCGGCGCATCCCAGCGACACCACGGGATGCGCGGTTCGTAGTCGAACATCGTCATGAACCTGACGCGGTCACGATCGGTCGCGCCCTGCGCTTCGAGCACCATGCCGCGCAGGCCCTCGCGATAGCGGCGATAAATGTCCCGCGCATTGGGCCACGGCGCGGGGCTCACAATTTTATCCAGCTCGCCGGCGTCCTCGTAAATGAGCCAATCGCCGGGACGCAGGTCGCCGGCGCGGATGTTGACTTTGATCTCACCGGCGAGCGAATCGACGGTCTTGGGCGTGCCGTCGGAATTGAGTCCGGCCCAGACGAAGGGCAGCGCACCCATGGCGGGCGGATGCGGCAGGTTTTCCCGCATGAGGAGACCGGCGATGCCATGGATCGTGCGGAGAGGCGAGGGATCGGTGTAGTTGCCAAAGCCAAAACCCTTCGTGATGCTGTCGCCCTTGAGCCAAAGCCGCTGGCCGGGCAGCGGCTCAAATGCCGGCGGGTTGGTCCCGGCGCGGGCGGCCGGGCCGTCACTCGCGACGAGCGCCAGCGTCGCGAGCAGTGCGCCCAACTTCGGGAAGTGTGGCGTCGGCATCAGAATCGCGCCTTGATGCCCCCACTGAAGCCCACGCCCATCTTGGTGCGGAAAAACTTGATGCGACCATCCTCCGAGACATCGGAACGCGGCGAAGTATCGAACAGGTTGTAGGTGTCGAGATAGAGGTCGTAGTTGCGCCGGAACCGATACTGCAGCTTCAGATCGAAGAGCGTGCGCGGTTCCTGATAGATGCGCAGCGTGCCGGTGTCCTGATAAGGGCCGAAGTAGCGGCCCTCCCATTTCGCGAGGAGATTGGCCTGCAACCCGTGACCGCGATAGGAAAGCCCGGCGGCTCCGCTGCGCGGACGGAAGTTCACCAGATTCTTGGAAACGATGGCGGTGCCGAAATCCCCCTCGGTCTCAAGATAGGTGAAATTGGAATTGAACCCGAACCCGCGTAGGAAACCCGGCAGGAAACTGAACTGCTGATCGTAGCGCAGCTCGACGCCGCGGATGCGCGCGCTGCCGATATTGCGGGTCTGCGTTAACCGGTAGTTCGCATACGTGCCGGAACCGTCGATGCCGCCCGCATCCAAGTCGGAAACGAACGATCGAAAATAATTGGAGATTTGCTTCTGGAACACACTGACGCCGATGACCCCCACGGGCTCAAAATATTTTTCGACGCCCAGTTCGACGTTGTCGGAGGTGTAGGGTCGCAGGCCGGGGTTGCCAAGGGTGACGCCGGGCGGATTCGAGTCGGGGTTCTCGGTCACCTGGGGAATGAGATTGCCGGCGGGCGGGCGGGTGATCGAGCGGTTGTAGCTGGCGCGGATCAAGAAGCCCAACTGCGGCTCGTAAACGAAGTGCGCGCCGGGGAAAAAATTCCGGTAACGGCTGCGTTCCGTGTGCCGGCCGATGAACGATTTCTCGGCGCGCGCGACATTGTTCGCCACGACGGCCGGATCGAAGCTGGTGCCGCCGACACTGCTTGCGCCAAAGGATGCCGTCGCGTTGCGCAGCCAAGCCGTGGCCTCCGGCGACGTTTCCTCCATGCGCAGCCCGGCGAGCACCCGCAGTTTTCCGAGCGTGGTGTTTCCCATGAGATACGCGGAGCGAATCGTCTCCTGGATTTTCACGTCGTTAAGGCGGGAGGCGACATACATCGCATAGGCGTTCGAGGCGGTGGGCCGCCAATAGCCCGCCGGCACTTGCAACGGATCGCCGGTTTGCCCCGAACTCGGCGGTGCGGGAAACGGCCACGGGCCGTAGCGCCCGGCGGCCTGTCGGTAGGCGACCACGGCGAAAGGCGCCATCGTATCGTCGGCGGTGGCGAGCAGCCCATCGCGGCCCACGAAGCTGGCCTGTTCGTTTTCCTGTTCCTGGCTCCGCTGGTCCCGATCATATTTCACGCCCGCCTTCAAATAAACGGGGAGGCGCGTGGGCAGCGTGTGTTTGTAGTCCGCGCGGAAACTATAGAGATCGTTGGGCGCCCGGTAGGAGACGCGCGTGTAGTTTCTCAGCCGATAATTTCCCGCGTCATTCAGCGAAGGTCCGGCGGTCTGGGTGAAGTTCGGATACCACGCATCCCGATCGCGCCGGTCGATTTCGAAGCCGATGCCGGTGACGTTGGCATACAGGCGGGTCCACGCCGGCACGTTGAGATTGGAGTGGGAGTAGTTGCCCTTGACCGAGAGAAAACCCGCGCCGTTGAAAAATTTCGCCTCGGTTCCGCCGGCCACCTGCCAGTTTTGATTGTTGCGCGGAAATGTGCCGACCTCGATCTCGCCGG
>JBDSGI010000133.1:0-6170 GCA_039919035.1 Opitutaceae bacterium | reverse complement strand
CGCCGGCGGCAGTCACGCTCACGTCCTTCAGTTGGGACCGGGTCCCCCTGAATCTTCATTTCGGAAAACGCTCGGCGGACATGACCGAGGCCGAAATTAACTTTGTCGCCGATCACAGTCGCTTCGTCGCCCTCGAAAAAAGCCATGGGGTCGTCGCCCACGGGAGCACCGAGGCCGGCATCAGCGACACCGCCCGCCGGCTCAAGCAGCGCAATCCCGCCGTGAAGGTGCTATTCTACCTCAACGCCTTCATCAACTGGCCCGGCTATGACGCCTTCAAGACCTACCGCCCCGAGTGGACGCTGCGCGACGCCGCCGGGAAAATCGTCACGCACCCGTCGGGCACCCCGCGCCCCGATCCTACCCATGCGGACTTTCGCGAGTGGTGGTCCGAGGTCGTGGCTAATACGAACCGCACTGGCGCGCTCGACGGGGTGTTTGTCGATGCCTTGCCGCAGGCGATCTCTCCGGCGCTCGCCAAACAAATCGGCGAGGCGAAAGCGAAAGCCGTCGTGCAAGGCCTGCGTGAGATGCTGGCGCTTACCAAACGCAAACTTGGTCCCGACCGCATCGTCGTCGCGAACGGACTGCGCACGACGGATTTTCGCGAGATTCTCGACTGGGATGGCATCGACGGCGTGATGATTGAGCACTTCGGCGCGTTCCAAACCGACGCGCCCGCCAACATCAAAGCGGACCTCGACTCCATCGCGCTCGCCGCGGCCAAGGGGAAGTTCGTCGTGCTCAAAGGCTGGCCGGGCTTCAACTTCACCGAGAAGGAAAGGATGCAGCGGCCTTACGCCGAGCTGCTCGGGCTCGCGCGCGAGCGGATCACGTTTCCGTTGGCCTGCTTCCTCGTCGCCGCGCAGCCGGGCTCACATTTTTGCTATTCGTGGGGCTACACGGATCGCCACGGCATGCTCGAGTCCTACTCCGAGTTGGACCGCCCACTCGGCCCACCCAAGGGCGACGCCGTCTGGCAAGGGCTCACCGCCACGCGCGAGTTCGCCCACGCCTCCGTCTGGGTTGACCTTGCGGCAAAACAGGCCCGCATCGAGTCGCACTAATCCCCCGCAATCCTCCCCACTATGCGACCCTCCGCCGTCTTCCTTCTCAGCCTGTTCGCCGTGGCCGGCGCCTTCGGCGCCGCGACCACTCCCGCCAGCCGGCCCAACATCGTCATCCTCTACGCCGACGACATGGGCTACGGCGATCTCGCGATCCAAAATCCCGAGTCGAAAATCCGCACGCCGCACCTCGACCAGCTTGCACGCGAGGGGCTGCGCTTCACCGATGCGCACAGCTCGTCCGGCGTTTGCACGCCGAGCCGCTATGCGCTGCTCACCGGACGGTTTCATTGGCGGAAATTCCATAGCATCGTTCAGAGTTTCGGTCCGCCGTCGTTCGACGCCGAACTCACGCTGCCGGCGATGCTGCAAAAACAAGGCTATCGCACCGCCTGCATCGGCAAGTGGCACCTCGGGTGGAACTGGGACGCCATCATGCGCCCCGGCGCCAATCCGGATCCGAAAACCGGTTACGCGCCAGCCGACTTCGATTGGAGCAAACCCCTACCCGGCGGCCCGCGCGATCGCGGATTTGATTACTACTTCGGCGACGATGTCCCGAATTTTCCGCCCTACGCATGGTTCGAAAACGACCGTGTGATCACGACGCCCACCCTCCCTCTCACGATCACGCCCAAGACGGCGGAGGGCAATTGGGAGGCCCGCCCCGGTCCGATGACCGCCGGCTGGGATTTTCACGCCGTGATGCCGCGCCTCACCGAACGCGCCGTCACGTGGATCGGCGAGCAGCGCGGCAACCCAGAGCCTTTCTTCCTCTACTTCCCCTTCACCTCGCCGCATGCGCCCATCGTGCCCTCACCCCAGTTCGCCGGGAAGTCCAAGGCCGGAGGCTACGGCGACTTCATGGAGCAGACGGACGACACCGTGGGCCGCGTGCTCGCCGCGCTCAAAGCCAACGGCTTTGCTGAAAACACGCTGGTGGTTTTCTCCGCCGACAACGGCCCCGAGACCTATGCCTACGCGCGCATCCAGAATTTTGCCCACCGCAGCTCCGGCCCGCTTCGCGGGGTAAAGCGCGACCTCTGGGAGGGCGGCCACCGCGTGCCCCTCATCGTGCGCTGGCCCGGTGTCGTCCCGAAAAACGCGACCACGACCGCTCTGATGAGTCAGGTCGATCTCATGGCTACTTTCGCCAGCATCACCGGGTTCAAGCTCCCCGCCGGCAGCGCCGACGACAGCTACGATTTGCTGCCCGTCTGGAAATCCGGCGCCCCCAGTCCGCGCCACACCATCGTGCACAACACCAACGCCAATGGCTATGCCGTGCGTCACGACCAGTGGCTGTTGGTCGCCACGAAGTCCGGCGCGGTATCGAAAGTCCCCGCGTGGTTCGATCCCGCCAACCACTACGCAGCCAACGACCAACCCGGCGAGCTCTTCGACCTAAGCCGCGACCTCTCGCAACACGACAATCTCTACGCCCGGGAACCGGCCAAAGTCTCCGAGCTGAAAGCTCTCCTCGCGCAGGTCCGCGCCCGCGGTCAAATGCGCTGAACTCGTCGAACCGAATCGTTCTGATTTCTCCAGTCCTCCCTGCAGATTGCACCCCCTATGAAAACGTCATTTCACCTCGCTATCCTTACCCTCTGCTTCGTGAGCGTGGGGTTGCTCGGACCTACGGCACGCGCCGCCGATCAACCAGCGAGCCCCACCGCCACCATCACGGGACGCGTCCAGAGTGCCTCGACCGGACAGTATCTCAACCACGCCCGCGTCACCGTCCAAGGCACCGACCTCGTGGCGTTCACTGATGAGTCGGGCAGCTATTCGCTTCCGCTCGTGCCCGCGACCGCCGTGGTCTTGGAGGTGTTTTATACGGGCATGGAGCCCCAACGCCTCCCCGTCCGTCCGAGCGCCGGGAGCGTGCTCGAGCAAGACATCCGTCTCGCCGGCGGCGCCCGCTACCGCAACGACTCGGAGATCGTAAAGCTCGGGGCCTTCTCCGTCTCGTCTTCCCGCGAGATGGACGGCGCCGCGATTGCCATCAACGAGCAGCGCTTCGCCGCCAACATCGTCAACGTCGTGTCGGCCGATGAATTCGGCATCGTGCCCGACGGCAACATCGGCGAATTCCTGAAAATGCTGCCCGGAATCACCATGGACTACCGCGGCGGCGACCCGCGCGAGATTTCGATGAACGGCGTGCCCTCGTCCTACGTGCCGGTGACGGTCGGCGGATTCAGCCTCGCGACCTCGGAAGTCTCCGGCACCGGCCGCAACGTCGAACTCAACGCCGTTTCGATCAACAACCTCTCACGCATCGAGGCCGTCTATTCGCCGACCCCCGAGTCGCCCGGTGCCGCCCTCGCCGGCTCCGTGAATCTCGTGCCGCGCAGCGCGTTTGAGCGCTCCCGACCAATTCTTAACGGCAGCATCTACCTCGCGATGCGCGACAGCACCAAAGATTTCCACCTGTCCCGCGGCCCGGCCCGCGAGCGAACCTACAAGGTGCGCCCCGGCTTCGAGTTCTCCTGGATCGTGCCGGTGAACAAACGCTTTGGCTTCACCGTTTCCGCCGGGGCTTCCACCCTCTACACCGAAGGCCCGCTGCTCACCGACACGTGGCGGGGCGCGGGGGCGGCGACCAACGGGACCACCCTGCCCGACACCACGACGGACCGCCCCTATCTCTCGGACTTTTTGGTGCGGATGGAATCGAAGATCGCCGACCGCTCCTCGTTCGCCACGACCGTTGACTACCGATTGACCGCCACGAGCCGGCTGTCGTTCTCGTTTCAATACGGCACGTTTCACACCGACTTCAACCAGCGCTCTCTCACCTTCACCGTCGGCAGCGTGCGGCCGGGCGATTTCGCCCCCACGTTTACGCGGGGTGTCGCCGGGGCCGGCGAGATCCGAATCTCCAACGGCGGGAATCATCGCTACAGCCGCACCTACATGCCGACGCTCAGCTACCGGCTCGACGGCCCCGTCTGGAAAGGCGAGGCCGGCTTCGGTTCTTCCCACGGGCAAAACCAGTTTCGCAACCTGGACAAGGGCCGCTTCGGGTCCACGCTCGCCCGCCGCACCGGCGTCACGGTGTCGTTCGCCGATAATTTTTACCTGCGGCCCGGCGTCATCACGGTCACCAACGGCACCACGGGCGCACCGGTTGATCCCTATGATATCAACACCTACGCGCTGAGCACCGCCGGCGCCTCGCCTCAGCTTTCCCGCAACGTCCAGCGCACGGCCTTCGCCAACCTCCGGCGCGACTTCGACTGGCATTTCCCCTTAACGCTAAAGGCCGGCGTGGACCTCCGGCAGTCGCGCTCCGACAACCGCACCAGCACCACCGCGGTGAATTTCGTCGGCGCCGACGGCCGCGCTTCCACCACTCCCCTCGGCAGCGACGACGGCGCCGGGCCCTATTTCGATCCCTATTTCTTCCAGCGCGCGGGACTCTTCGGCGTCCCACGCGTGCAATGGGTGAGCAATGAGACGGTGTTGGACACGTTCCGCGCCAAACCCGCGTATTTCACCACCGACGAAAACGCCAAATACCGCTCCGAAGTAAACTCCTCGAAGCGCTCCGAGGAGATCGTCTCATCGGTTTTTCTCCGTGCGGACGCGCAGTTCATCAACCGGCGCCTCAAACTCACCGGCGGCCTGCGCGCCGAACAAACCAACGTCGAGGCCAGCGGCCCGCTCAACGATCCGACCCGCAATTTTCAGCACGATGCCGCCGGCAAGGTCATCACCAGCGCGAGCCCCACGCCTGCCGATCCCAGTCGCCGCACGCCGGTCCTGATCTATCCTGTGACGACCGCCAGCGCCCTAGAGATTTCGAAGCTGACGCTGCTAGATCGCGGTGCGCACGTGGAGAAGGAATACCTCCGCCTCTTCCCGAGCGTGAATGCGAGCTTCAACGTCCTGGAAAACCTGGTCGCGCGCGCCGCCTACTACGAGTCCGTCGGCCGGCCCAACTTCAACCAGTATTCCGGCGGCGTCACGCTGCCCGACACCGAGTCGCTCCCGAGCAACACCAACCGCATCGTCGTCAACAACGCCGCCATCAAGGCGTGGAGCGCCCGCAGCGGCAAAGTCTCGTTGGAATATTATTTCGAGCGCGTCGGCCTCCTCTCGGTTGGCGCTTTCCGCCGCGACTTCAAAAACTTTTTCGGCAGCACCACCTTCGATGCGACCCCGGCCTTCCTCTCCCTCTACGGACTCGATCCCCAGCTGTATGAGCCGTTTCAGGTCGCGACCCAGGAAAATATCACCAGCACGGTGCGCATGGAAGGCATCGACGTGAACTACAAGCAGGCGCTCACCTTCCTGCCGCGCTGGGCGCGCGGGGTGCAGGTGTTTGCCAATGGCAGCGCGCAGCGCGCCACCGGTGCCGCTGCCGCCAATTTCGCCGGCTATATCCCGCGCACCGGCAGCTGGGGAGTCAGTCTCTCCCGCGAGAAATACAATCTGCGGCTAAACTGGAACTACCTCGGCCGCCAGCGGCGCGGCCTTGTCACCGGTCGCAGCATCGAACCGAACACGTTCACGTGGGGCTCGAAACGCTCCTATATCGATCTCACGGGTGAATACTCCCTCAGCAAGCACCTCGCGGTCTTCGCGAATCTGCGCAACATCAACGACCCGACCGACGACACCAAAATTGCCGGGCCAAACACCCCCGCGATCGCGCAGTTCCGCCAGCGCGCGGAGTTCGGCTCGCTTTGGACCTTCGGCGTCAAAGGCACGTTCTAGTTCTCCAGTTCCGTCTTAACCCACTAGCTCACCCCATGCGCTCCCACCTTCTCATCCCCCTCCTCCTGCTCGCCGCCCTGCTCCCTGCGTCCACTGTTTTTGCGGCCGCGGCCATCGCAAAGCCCAACGTTGTCTACATCCTCTGCGACGACCTCGGTTACGGCGATGTCTCCTGCCTGAATCCCCAGGGAAAAATCCGCACCCCTCACATGGATCGCGTCGCCCGCGAAGGAATGATCTTCACGGACGCTCACAGCGGTTCCTCGGTCTGTTCGCCCACGCGCTATGGCGTGCTGACCGGGCGCTACGCCTGGCGCTCCAAACTGAAGAGCGGCGTCCTCGGTGGCCTCAGCCCGCGCCTAATCGAGCCCGGCCGCA
>JBDSGI010000132.1:0-3375 GCA_039919035.1 Opitutaceae bacterium | reverse complement strand
CCGCGAGGTGCTCAAACAGCAGCATCTCATCTTCTGGCGCGTGAGCCTGTTCTCTCCGGCGATCGGGTTTCTCACGCGCATCAACATGATGGTGCTGCTCGGCTACGGCGGCTGGCTGGTCGTGCAGGGGCAGCTGCCGCTCGGGACGGGCCTGATGGTTTTCGCGGGACTCCTCGAACAGTTCTCCGGCCAGGTGAACAACGTCGCCGTGATCGTGAGTTCCGTGCAACAGGCGCTCATTGGCGCGCGCCGCGTGTTCGAGATTCTCGACGCGCCCGTTGAGGTGAAGAACGCGCCCAATCCCATCCGCCGGCCGAAACTGCGCGGCGAAGTCGCCTTTGAGAACGTCTCCTTCGCCTACGACGGCGCTGCGGCGGTGGTGCGTGAGATCGACCTTCGCGTCGCGCCGGGCCAGTGCGTCGCGATCCTCGGTGCGACCGGCGCGGGCAAGAGCGTGCTGATGAGCCTCGTCCCGCGCTTCTTCGATCCGACGGCGGGCCGCGTGCTGCTCGATGGCCTCGACGCCCGCGACATCGAGCTCGACGATTTGCGGCGCAACATCGGGCTCGTGTTTCAGGAGAGCTTTTTATTTTCCAACACCGTCGCCGCGAACATTGCCTTCGGCCACCCGGAGGCGACGCGCGCGCAGATCGAAAAGGCGGCGCGGATCGCCGCGGCACACGACTTCATCATGGCGCTCCCGCAGGGCTACGACACGGTGCTGGGCGAGAGCGGCAACAGCCTTTCCGGCGGCCAGCGGCAGCGGCTCGCGATCGCGCGCGCGGTGTTGCTTGAGCCTGCTATCCTGCTGCTCGACGATCCGACCGCCGCGATCGACAGCGAGACCGAGCACGAAATCTTCGACGCGCTCGATCGCGCAATCGCCGGGCGGACCACGTTCATCGTCGCGCACCGGCTGAGCACGTTGCGCCGGGCCGATTTCATCGTCGTGATGGAGGCGGGGCGGATCGTCCAGCGCGGCACGCACGAACAGCTCATGCGCGAGAAGGGTCCTTACCTGCGTGTGGCGAATCTCCAGTTGGTGGACAATCGCGAGTTGCAACGGCTGGGCCTGGGCGAGGGGGCCGCATGAGCAAGGCGACCTCCACGCCCGCGCCCGACCTCGGGCTTGTCCGCCGCCTGCGCGACGACGATGAGGATGAACCGATTCAAAAACCGCTCGAGTGGTCGCTGATCCGGCGGCTGTTCACCTACGCGGCGCCGGTGAAGCGCAAGGTCACCGCGCTCACCGTGTTGTCGGTCGTCCGCTCGGCCCAATTGCCGGCATTCGCGTGGATCACGGCGCTGATCATCAACGGTCCGATCGCGCGCGGCGATCTGTCCGGCCTCGGGTGGGGTGTGGGGGGTTACCTGCTGCTCGCGCTTTGGACCGACGGGATGTTTCACTTCCGCCAGCGCTACGCGCTGGAGATCGGCGAGACGGTGGTGAACGGGTTGCGCGCCGAGCTTTTCGCGAAGGTGCAGCGACAGCCGATGGGCTTTTTCCACCGGATGAAGATCGGCCGGATTATCGGACGCATGACGAGCGATGTGGAGGCGGTGCGCGTCGGTATTCAGGATGTGCTGTTCGTGAGCGCGGTGCAGGCCGGGCAGATGCTGTTTTCCGCCGTCGTGATGGTGCAGACTGATCGGGTTTTGTTTCTCGTCGTGCTCGGCCTCGCCCCGATTTTGTGGGTGCTCAACCGGCGCTTCCGCGTCCGGCTCAGCCTCTACTCGCGCGCGGCGAGTGACAGCTTCAGCCGGGTGACGGCCACGCTCGCCGAGTCGGTGAACGGCATCCGCGTCACGCAGGGCTTCGTGCGGCAGGAGACCAACGCGGGTCTCTTCCGCCACCTGCTCGCCGATCACTCGCGCTACAGTATCGCGCTCGCGCGCACCTCCGCGATCCTCACGCCGCTCCTCGAACTCAACAGCCAGTTCTTCGTCGCGATCCTTCTGATGTTTGGCGGCTGGCGGGTCTTTCACGGCCAGATGGAAGTGGGCGCGCTGATCACGTTCTTTCTGCTCGCGAACCAGTTCTTCGCGCCCATCGCGATTATCGGGAATCAATACAACCAGGCGCTGGTCGCGATGGCGGGCGCCGAGCGCGTCTTCAAGTTGATCGACACCCAGCCCGATTGGGAGGATGCGCCGGACGCGTCGCCGCTGGCCGATCCGCGGGCCCGATCCAGTGCAGGGGGTGAGGAGCAGGGAGAAAGAAAAATCCCCGAGGCGGATCCGCCTCCGGATCTTGCTCCCTCTTCCCGCCGCCCTGCTCCCGCCGGAATTCGAGTCGAATTCCGGGGCGTCACCTTCGGCTACGATCCGGGGCGGCCGGTCTTGCATGACGTCTCGTTTGCGGTCGAGCCGGGCCAGATGATCGCGCTCGTCGGCCACACTGGCAGCGGCAAAAGCTCGATTATCAATCTCGCGGCGAAGTTCTACCTGCCGACGGCCGGAGAGATGCTCGTGGATGGGCGCGAGATTCGCACGATTACCAGCCCTTCGCTTCACCGGCAGATGGGCATGGTGCAGCAGCAGAATTTTCTTTTTAGCGGCACGGTGCTGGACAACATTCGCGTGGCCAAGCCCGAGGCCTCCGAGGAGGACGTGCGCGCGGCCGCGGCGCGGCTCGACTGCCTCGATTTGCTAGAAGCGCTGCCGCAGGGATTGCACACCGAGGTGGGTGAACGCGGCGGGGCGTTGTCCGTCGGTCAGCGCCAGCTCGTGTGCTTTGCCCGGGCCCTGCTGGCCGATCCACGGCTCGTGATTCTCGATGAGGCGACGAGCGCGATCGATGCGCTCACGGAGGCGCGGCTACAGCGAGCGCTGGCGGTGTTACTGCAGGGGCGCACGAGCTTCCTGGTGGCCCACCGCCTCAGCACGATTCGCCACGCGGATTGCGTCCTCGTCCTCGACCAGGGGCGGATCATCGAGCGCGGCCCGCATGCGGACTTGCTGGCGCAAGGCGGGCGCTACGCGGCGCTCTACCGACAGTTCGTGCAGGTCGAAGAGCGCGTTTAAGGGCGGCGGGAAGCGGCTTTTTCGGCGCACCGCGGGTGAAAAATCGGGTTGGCGGGGTGCGCTGGCGCCGGTTCTACCTCTGGGGAAAGTGCGTTCTCCCTCTGAAAAAGTGAAGATTCTCCTATGCAAAAGCGGTTTTTTCCCTCTAGAAGTGCGCTGTTGCTAGTGTAACCAGTCACAACCCAAAAAATATTATGGCCAAAAAAGCTGCTCGTAAACCGAACGCTGCGTTCATGAAACCGGTCACGCCCGACGCCCTGCTTGCTGCAGTGGTGGGTGCGGCCCCGCTCCCCCGCACAGAGCTGACCAAGAAGCTCTGGGTATACATCAAGAAGAACGGTCTTCAGGACA
>JBDSGI010000131.1:0-6138 GCA_039919035.1 Opitutaceae bacterium | reverse complement strand
GGATCCAACTGACGCCCACCGCCCCCGGCACGTCGTCGCTTGCCACCGGCCAGTAACCGCACCGAGCCTTCCCCTGTGCCGACCAAGGCCGAACTCCCTCGTCCGCGCTCGACGCGCCTTGTTGATTTCAGCCGGCAGATATTCACCGGACGCGGACTGATGGTGGCCGGCCTCGCGGTCCTAGCCCTGCTGCCAGTCCTTTACGTGCTCCACCGCACGGCACCCGGGCGAATCAACATCGTCTATTGGGATGAGTTCGAGACGGCCCTCAATTTCGTCATCAAACTCAATCAGGGGACCACCGCCGGGGATTTCTTCCGCGACCTTTTCGCGCTAAACAACGAGCACCGGATGGTCACCAGCCGGCTGATGTTTGCCGTCAGCTACTGGCTCACGGGCACGGTGGATTTTTCAGCCATCGGCACGATCGGCATCGCCTCGATCATCGCCTTGGGCGCGCTGCTGGTGGCGACCGCCGGAACCTTCGTCCGCGCGGCCACGGTCGGGGTGATTTTCTCCTTTTTGGTTTTCCAACTCGAGCACTACGAAAACTTCCTTTGGTCCGGCTCCTCCATCGATCACTTCCAAGTGGTCCTGCTCGCCGCGATCGCGATCGTCGCGGTCAACCGGGGCACGGGCGCGGCGCTCTGGGCCGGCGCAATTGTCGCCACCCTCGCGACGTTCACGCTCGCGCACGGGATCGTGGTCTGGCCGGTCGGCGCGGCGATGCTGTGGGTGGCGGGACGAAAGGCTCACCTCATCCGCTGGAGTGCAGTGGGTGGGGCGGCGATTGGGGCTTTTCTGCTGGGGTTCCATGTGAACAGCGCGGAGCGATTTGCCGGCGTTTCCCTCGAAGGCGCCCTCAAGGTCGGCCACTACTGGCTGGCGATGCTCGGCGCGTTGCCCGCGTTTGGTGATAAAATTTGGTCGCCGGCCCTTGGAGCCGTGCTGCTTGTGCTGCTAGCGGGGTTGGTCTGGCGCGGGGCGTGGCACCGCGAGCCCATTGCGCTGCCGCTCGCCGCCTTTGCCGTCGGCGCCGCCGCCTTGATTGCGATCGGCCGGGCCGAACTCGCGGCCGGCGTCGTATTTTCCCGCTACTATGTGCTCAGCGCCGTGGCTTGGACGCTCACCCTGACCATGCTGCTCTGTCGCGCCAGCGATTCGCCCCGCCCTTGGCGGCCACTAGTGCTGGCCCTGCCCGCCCTGGCGGCTTTCAACGTCTACGCCAACCTGTCTTTCCAAGACGAGACCGACTCTTGGATCGAATGCCGCGATCACGCCGTCGCTCGCTTTAAGCAACACGGCGTCGATGGCCGCGGTCCGTTTAAGCTCCACCCCGACCCTGCGCGCGCGACCGACCTGCTCGGTCGCGCCGAGGCGCTCGGAGTCTATCGGATGGGGCCCATTTCCCGCCGCGTGCCGTTCCCCAAGGATGCCACCCCGAGCAGCCGCGTCGCCTATTTCGTGGATGAAATGACCGTGAACCCACGCTCGGCGTTCGTCACTGGTTGGGCCGCGATTCCCGGTCAGACCTCTGATCGCGGACAAGTTTATCTCATTCTCAAGTCAGCGACGGAAACCAACCTCTTCACGACCATCACCATCACGCGACCGGATGTCGCCAAAGCCACCGGCCGGCCCGATTGGACGCTGGCCGGTTTCACCTTCGTCCGGCGGCGCGACCGCCTGCCCACCGGGGAATTCCAAATCGGGTTCCTGATCGAGGACGAGGGGAAGCGGGAATTCGTCATGACCGCCCATCGCGTCACTCTGGTCGGCCACGGCGAGGCGCATCTTGCCACCGGCGAGTAGGCGCGCGAACTTCGCGGCGTGGCGACCAAAGCCGAACTCCAGCGTCTGCGTTCGCTGCGCGACAAGAAAATCCGCGAGGCACTCGGCTTGTTCGTGGTCGAAGGCGAGAAGGTCGTGGGCGAGTTGCTCGCGGCGGAGTTTGCCTTCGAGGAAATCTTCGCGACCGCGGCGTGGGCCCACCCAGCCGGGGACGCGGTGCCCTCACCGCGTTCGGTTGATTCCGCAGTGAGGGCACCGCGGCTCCAACCCGTCCGTCTCACCGCCGAGGAAATGGCCCGCGCCAGTCACTTCCCCACGCCGTCCACCGTGCTGGCCGTCGGCAAGATTTTCCGCGCCCCGCTGCCGGTCGACGCTCTCAACCAAGGTTTCACCCTCGCGCTCGATGGCGTCCAAGACCCCGGCAATGTCGGCACCCTGCTGCGGATTGCCGACTGGTTTGCCTTCGACCGCGTCCTGCTCTCGCCCGACTGCGCCGATCGCTTTCACCAGAAAACGATCAACGCCAGCATGGGCTCCTTTGCCCGCGTGCGCACCCACACGGTAGACCTCGCGGCCACGCTCGGCACCGTTTTACCGGCCACGCCGATCCTCGGCTGCGATCTCGAAGGCGACGATGTGCATTCGCTGCCTGCCCTATCCAACGTAATCGTGGTGATCGGCAGCGAGGGCCGCGGGCTCTCGCCGGCGGTAGCGGCGCGGATCACACGTCGCGTCACCATCCCGCGCTACGGCAGCGCCGAGTCGCTCAATGCCGCGATCGCTGCCGCCATCGTGTGCGACAACCTCCGGCGCGGGCATTAGGCTGATCGGGCCAGCCCTAGCCGGGGCCAGCCTCGCCCGTAACTTCCGCGCAGATTTCCCGCGTCGTGCGCCTTGCCTCACCGCGCCCTCTCCCTACGTTCTCTTTTTCTTCCCCCCGCATGAAACGCTCCCTCGCCCTCTGCGCCGCACTCTTCACCGCGGCCGTTCTCCCACCCTCGCTCGCTCGCGCCGCCGAGGCGTCCGGCGATGACGACAAGCCCGTCGTCCGCGGCAAGGTTCTCAACGCCGGCTCGCGCCACGCCGTGCCCGACATCGCCCCCGCTTCCGACGAAGCCGCGCAGGCGATCAAGCGCATGAAGGTCCCCGCCGGCCTCGAAATAAAACTCTGGGCCGCCGAGCCGATGCTCGCGAATCCGGTCGCCTTCAACTTCGACGAGCAAGGCCGCATCTTCGTGGCCGAGACCTACCGCTACCGCACCAGCGTCTTCGATATCCGCGACTACATGTGGATGCTCGAGGACGATCTCGCGTGCCGCACCATCGAGGACCGCACCGCACTCATCAAGCGGCTCTTCGGCGCCGACGGCGTGAAGGAACTCGGCATCGAGGGCGAAGTCGTGCGCCTGCTCGCCGACACCACGGGCAGCGGGGTCGCGGATAAGAGCTACGTTTACGCCGACGGCTTTAACACCCCGCTCGACGGCATCGCGTCCGGCGTGCTCGCGCGTCGCGGCAAGGTGTGGTTTACGAACATCCCCAGCGTCTGGCAGTTCTCGGGCGACACCAAGGCTGAGACCCGCACCGAAATCAGCCGCGGCTACGGCGTGCGTTTCAATTTCACCGGCCACGATCTACACGGCCTCGCGATGGGGCCAGATGGAAAACTCTACTTCAGCATCGGTGATCGCGGCGCCACGGTGAAGACCAAGGAAGGCGGCGTCATTTCGGTCCCCGACAGCGGCGCGATCTTTCGCAGCAATCCCGACGGCTCTCAAATGGAGCTCGTGATGACGGGCCTGCGCAACCCGCAGTCGCTCGTGTTCACCGAGAACGGCGACCTCCTCACGGGCGACAACGACTGCGACCAAGGCGACGAGGAGCGGCTCGTGCACGTCGTCGAGGGCGGCGACGCCGGCTGGCGCGTCGGCTATCAATTTCCGCCGCTCGGCAAAGACAGCCCGTGGTTTGCGAACCGCCTCTGGCACCAGCGCCACCCCGGCCAGCCCGCTTACATCCTCCCACCCATCTGCAACATTGAGGACGGCCCCTCCGGCATCACCTACTACCCCGGCACCGGCCTCAACGATTCCTATCGCGGCGACCTCTTCATCACGCACTTCAAGGGCGCAATCGCGAAGAGCGGGATCTTTACCTACTCGGTCAAACCCAACGGCGCCTCCTACGAAATCGGCACGGCGAAACCTTTCCTCAGCTCCGCGCTCCCGACCGACGTGAAGTTCGGCCCCGATGGCCGCCTCTACATTTCCGACTGGGCCGACGGCTGGCCGAAATCCAAACGCGGCCGCATCTACGCCATCTCCGATCCGAAGCACGAGAACGACGCCATCGTGAAGGAAACGAAAGCGCTTATCGGCGGGGACTGGACGAAACGCTCCGGCGACGAACTCGCAAAACTCCTCGGCCACGCCGATTGGCGCGTGCGCCTCGAAGCGCAGTTCACGCTCGCGGAGCGCGGCGCGGCGAGCGTCGCCACGCTCGCGAAAGTCGCGACCACCACGAGCAGCCCGGCGCTCGCCCGGCGCCACGCGATCTGGGGACTCGGGCAACTCATCACGAAAAATGTCGATGCGCTCACGGCTGTCCGCACACTCGTGGTGGACAAAGACAGCGAAATACGCGCTCAAGCCCTCAAGGTGCTCGGCGACCATCGCAACGCGGCTGACGGCGCCAAGCTCATCGCCGGGCTGACGGATGAAAACAACCGCGTGAAATTCTTCGCCGCGCAAGGCCTCGCCAAACTCAAGCAGGCTGACGCCGCCCCGGTTCTCCTCTCCGCGCTTCGAACGAATGACGACAAGGACAACTATCTCCGCCATGCCCTCGTCATGGCCCTCGTCGCCGGCAACAGCCCTGCGTCACTCAGCGCCGCCGCGGCGGATAACTCCCGCGCCGTCCGCCTCGGCGTGCTGCTCGCGTTGCGCCGCCTACAGAGTCCCACCATCGCCAAATTCCTCACCGACTCCGATCCTTTGATCGTCCGCGAAGCCGCGATCGCGATCAACGATGCGCCGATCAACGCCGCGCTGCCGGCACTCGCCGCAGTCCTGGCCACCAATCCCTCCGACGCGTCGGTCGGCCAACGTGCCATCAACGCCCATTTCCGCCTCGGCCAGCCGGCCAATGCCGCCGCCCTCGCCACCTACGCCGCGCGCGCCGACGCTCCCGCCAAGCTTCGCGCCGAGGCGCTCGCGCAGCTCGCGCTCTGGCCTACGCCGCCGCCGCGCGACCGGCTCGTCGGCATCTATCGCCCACACGCCGTGAAAACCCGCGACCGCGAGGTGGCGGTCAAAGCCCTCCGGCCGATGCTCGCCAGCCTGCTCGCGCCGACCACGCCCGCCGCCGTGCAGACCGCCGCGCTCACGGCGCAGCAGGATCTCGCGATCACTGGCGCCACCGACGCGCTCTTCGCCGCCGTCGCCAACCAAGAACTCCCGGCCGACACCCGCGTCGCCGCCCTCGGCGCGCTCGACAAAATCAAAGACAAGCGCCTCGCCGAAGCGGTGAAGCTCGCCGGTGACTCGTCGTCCTCCGCGCTGCGCCTCGCCGCGCTCCCGATCGCGTCGCGCCTCTCGCCTGAGACCGCCGCGCCTGTGCTCGCCAACCTCGTCGCCCACGGCACACCCGACGAGCAGAAGACCGCCTTCCGCGCGCTGGGCTTCCTCCGCCAGCCCAGCGCGGCCACGTTGCTCGCGACGCAGTTGCAGGCCCTCGCCGACGGCAAGGTGGCGCCCGCCGTGCAACTCGACCTCCTCAACGCCGCCGGTCGTCGCAACGAGCCCGCGATCAAGCAGCTCCTCGCGCAGCGCGACGCCGCTCTCGCCGCCAATCCCGATCCGCTCGCGCCCTTCCGCGTTGCCCTCGAAGGTGGCGTGGCCTCGCGCGGCGAACAAATCTTCCGCAACGAGCCCACGCTCGCGTGCATTCGCTGTCACCGCGCCGGGGGCGACGGCGGCGATGCCGGCCCAAACCTCGCCGGCATCGGCGCGAAACAGTCCCGCGAGTATCTCCTCGAATCGATCATCAAGCCCAACGCCAAGATCGCGCCCGGCTTCGACACGATCGTCGTGACGTTGAAGAACGGCGAGTCGGCCGCCGGCATCGTCGCCCGCGAAACGCCAACCACGCTCACCCTGCGCAACGTCGAGAACAAGATCGTCGCCGTGACCAAGGCCGACATCGCCAAGCGCGAAGGCGCCCCCAGCGGCATGCCCGAAATCTACGGCACCATCCTGACGAAGACCCAAATCCGCGACGTAGTGGAATTCCTCGCCAGCCTGACAGACGCCGGCCAGCCCCTCGACGAAAACAAACCCCGCGCCCTCC
>JBDSGI010000130.1:0-3017 GCA_039919035.1 Opitutaceae bacterium | reverse complement strand
TCCACCCCGAGAGCTGGTCGGAGAGATTGTTGATCGGCTGGTTCACCTCGCGGTTGATCGCCTCGGCCTCGAAGCGGATCACGGTGTTCGCAAAGGGCCGCGCCGTGATCGTGGCGAAGGCGCCCTTACGCTTTTCAAACTCCTTTTGACGCCAGCCGAGCCCGCCCTGCGCGACGCCGACGACGCGGACGGCGAGCTTGTCGTTGATCGGCTGGTTCACATCGATGGTCGCGCGCAGGAGGCCATAGGAGCCGGCCGAGAGCTTCACATCCTGAAACGCCCGATCGGTGCGCGCGCGCTTGGTCGTCGACGAACTGACGCCGCCGAGGCTGCCGTTACCGAAGACGATGGAATTCGCGCCGCGCCCGAAATCGTAACGTTCGAGCGCGTAGCTGTCGTTGTCGGAGTTGACCGGGAAAAAATTCCGCAACTGCTGGCCGGCGCTCACGCCGCGCGAGTTGTAGCGCACGGTGAAGGTGTTGAAGTTGTTGGTGCCGATGTCCGACTGAAACGTAGAGCCCGTGGCCCAGTTGGCAGCCGACACGAGGTCGGTGAGATTCAGCGCGTCGATGAACTCGGCGTTGATCACCGAGAACGACGCGGGCGTGTCCCGCAGGTCGCTCGCGAGCCGGCCGCCGGCCAGCGAGCTCGCGGCGGCGAACCCGGTGTCCTTGCTCGTGCTCACCTCAAACGGCGTGAGCGTGACGGTGTCGGTGGCGGCGAGATCCGTTTTTCCAGCAGGTGCGGAGGCGGTCTGAGCTGGGACCGCTGTCACCGAGGCGAATACGACAACGGAGAATATCGCGGCAGCACGGCCAGAGGAAACAAGCTTCGGGAATTGCAGGGGGTTCATAAGGCGAGGTTGTGAGCGAAGGGTTGCAGGGTGATATCGGCGAACGGGCGCCGGTCGGGAAACGGATTAGGACTGCGCAGTCGGGACGACAGCGCAGGGCGTGGATGAGGTTGGGGGAATCAGAGTCGGGAGAAGGACGGGTGGGAGCCAGCATTTCCGTGCTTACACTGGTAGCAGCAAATCAACCCCGAATGCCCAGAAAACCATTTGCCGTCGGACCGTTGTCTGTTGAGCCTCCGCGCTCCCATGCACCCCATGATTGCCTGCCGGACCGCGCTCATCGCGGCCGTCCTCCTTGTCTCCGTCCGCGCCCAGTCGTCGCTGCCGCCCGAACCGGTGGGGCTCGATACGCTGGCGGCGTTTCGCACTGTGACCGCCAACTGGCAACTGGCCGGCGACCTCGCGGGCGATCCGCGGCGCGACAAGACGCTCGCGACCGCGCCCGGCACCGGCGTGCTCGTCTGCAATCCCGGCACCACGAAGGAAACGCGCGGCCACCTGCTCACCGCGTGGGAGCACGGCGACCTGGAGCTCGACCTCGAGTTTCTGCTCACGCCGGGCTCCAACTCCGGCGTCTATCTCCAGGGCCGCTACGAGGTGCAGCTCTTCGACAGCTGGGGCAAACGCGACGCGACCGTCAGCGACTGCGGCGCAATCTACCAGCGTTGGGACGCCGCCCGCGGCGCCGGCAAGGAGACCTACGACGGCCACGCGCCGCTCGCCAACGCCTGCCGTGCCCCAGGCCTCTGGCAAACCCTCCACCTCGAATTTCAGGCGCCGCGCTTCGACGCCGCCGGCAAGAAAACCAAAAACGCCCGCTTCACCAAAGTCGTGCTCAACGGCTTCACGGTGCAGCAAGACGTCGAGGTGACCGGCCCGACGCGCTCTTCCATCGCCAACGACGAAAAGCCGCTCGGCCCGCTCATGATTCAGGGCGACCACGGCTCGGTCGCACTGCGCGGCCTCGCGGTGAAGCGCTTCGAAAGCCACGCGACGCTCGCCGTGTCCAACCTGCGCTACAAACTTTTCGCCGGCTCCTATTCCACTGTCGGCAGCTACGACAAAGAGACGCCCAAGGCCGAGGGCGCGCTCGATCGCTTTAGCCACGACGCCGTGACCAAGGACGGCCGCTTCGCGCTCACCATCACCGGCAACTTCGAGGCGCCGCGCGCCGGCGCGTATCGGTTCGCGACCGAGGCGAGTGGCGCGAGCCGCCTGCTCATCGACGGCAACCCCGTCGTCGTTCCCGTGGATCGCTCCAGCCAGGCGGGCATCGTGACGCTCACCGCCGGGAAGCACGCCTTTCGCCTCGACCTCGTGCACGGCACGAACAGCCGGCCCGCGCTCGAATTGTTTGCCGAGGGCCCGGGCATCGCGCCCCACGCCCTGACCGTCCGCGACGACAACGCCGCCCCCAGCCCGAAAGGCCCCAAGGGCGGCAAAGCGGGCGCCAAGAAAGCGTCGGCCGCGTCGAAAAAGACCGTCGTCGAGCCCAAGGATCGCGTGCTGTTGCAGCGCGGCTTCGTGCCCTTCGATCCGCGCAAACGGCTCTACGCCGCGTCGGTAGGCTCGCCGACGGGCGTGCATTTCGCCTATGACTTCGAGACCGCCACGATCCTGCGCGCCTGGCGCGGCTCGTTTATCGACACCAGCGCGATGTGGGATGGCCGCGGCAACGATCAGACCGCCGTCGCCAACGGCCCCGCCCTCACCTTCCACGATAAGCCCACGATCGCTTTCATCGAGTATCCGTCCGGCGGCGGCTGGCCCGATCAACCGGATGCGCTTTGGAGTTCGCGCGGTTACTCGCTCGAAGCCGACGGCACGCCCGTCTTCCTCGGCAAACTCGCCGATGTCGACGTGCGCGACCGCATCGCGGCGCTGCCCGACGGGCACGGGCTCTCGCGCCGACTGGAGTTGAAAGGAAAAACCGCGTCGTGGTCCGCGTGGGTTCTCCTCGCCGAATCCACGAGCATCACGCCGCAACCCGGCGGCAAGGGCTGGATCATCGGCGAGCGAGAGTGGTTCATCGACTGGCCCGCCAACGCCCCGCAGCAGCCGATTATTCGCAGCCTCAACGGCAAACAGCAACTCGCGGTGGCGCTCACGACCGCAAATCTCGAGAAGCCCATCGCGTATTCCATCGTCTGGTGAATTTCCCCAT
>JBDSGI010000129.1:0-5082 GCA_039919035.1 Opitutaceae bacterium | reverse complement strand
CGAGTGACGCTGGAAAACTTTTGTCTGCCCATGGTCTCCCGGTCGCGAACCAGAATTGTCCCGCGGCATCAGCCGCGCGAGAGCATGATTTGGTTCGTTGCCGGGAAATGCCGGCTCAACCGAGGCTCACTGCGAGTCGCGTCGCTTCGGTCAATTGCAGTCTGATCCTTCCTTGAAAGCACCACTACCTCCCGACGAATCGCAACGGCTCGCCACCCTCCGCGACTACCACATCCTCGATACCGGGCCCGAGGCCGTGTTCGACGATCTCACCATCCTCGCGGCGCAGATCTGTCAGACGCCCATCGCGATTATCTCACTCGTGGATGAACACCGCCAGTGGTTCAAATCCAGCATCGGCTTGGCGGGCACCGAAACCCCGCGCGACTTGGCATTCTGCGCCCACACCATCCTGAATAAGGACGAGGTGCTGGAGGTGAATGACGCGCGCGCCGACCCGCGGTTTGCCGACCTCACGCCCGTCACGTCGGAGCCTCACATCCGCTTCTATGCCGGTGCGCCGCTCGTCGCGCCCGCCGGGCACGTGCTCGGCGCACTTTGCGTGATCGATCGGTTGCCGCGCCAGTTGACGGCCGAGCAGAGGGCGGCGCTGCGCGCCCTGAGCCGGCACACGGTGACGCAACTCGAGTTGCGGCGAAGGGCGCGGGATTTGGGGCACGAGGTCGCGGAACGACGCCGTTCCGAGGAGGCGCTTACGGAATCGAAGCAGTTTCTCCAATCCACGCTCGACGCGCTCTCCGCCGAAATCGCGATTTTGGACGAATCCGGGGTCATTGTTGCGGTCAACGCCGCCCGCAACCGCTTTGCACGCGAAAATGTGGAGGTCACCGGCGGCGAGGGCACAGGGGCGAACTATCTGGAAATATGCGATCGCAGCCAGGGCGAATGTGCGGCGGACGCGGCGGCCGTCGCGCGGGGCATCCGGGCGGTGATGGCCGGCGAAACCGCTGAATTCCACCGTGAATATCCCTGCCACAGCGCGACCGCGAAGCGCTGGTATATCGTTCACGTCACTCGCTTCGGCGAGGCGGGCGCGCGGCGCATCGTCGTCGCGCACGTGGACATCACCCAGCGCAAGCGGGTGGAACAGCGTCTGCGGGTGAGCGACACGGCGATCAAGGCGGTTTCGCAGGGAGTGCTGATCGCGGGACCCGACCGGCTCATCCTCTCGGCCAATAAGGCCTTCACCGTCATCACGGGCTACAGCGAAGCGGAAATCGTGGGCCAAAACTGCAAATTTCTCCAAGGCCCGCTGACCGATCCCGCGACCGTGGCGGCAATCCGGCAGGCGCTGCAAAACGCCACGGATTTCGCGGGAGAGATTCTGAACTACCGCAAGGACGGCACCGCCTTTTGGAACGAGCTTACGGTCTCGCCGGTGCGCGACGAGCAGGGGCGGTTAATCCACTTTATTGGCGTCACCCGCGATATCACCGCCCGCAAGGAGGCGGAGGGCCAGTTGGAGGATCTGCACCGGCAGCTGCTCGCTACTTCGCGCCAGGCCGGGATGGCCGAAGTGGCCACGAGCGTGCTGCACAACGTGGGCAACGTGCTCAACAGCGTAAACGTCTCGGCCACCCTGATGGGCGATCAGCTTCGCAAGAGCAAGCTGACGAGCGTCGGCAAAGTCGCCGCGCTTTTCCGGGAGCAGGCGGCCGACCTGCCCGGCTTCTTTGCCACGGACGCCCGCGCCGGCCAGCTGCCGGGTTATCTGGATCAGCTGGCGCAACACCTCACGGCCGAGCGGGCGGCCCTGCTCGGTGAAGTCGAGCATCTGCGCAAGAACATCGATCACATCAAGGATATCGTCGCGATGCAGCAAAGCTACGCCAAGGTCTCCGGCGTCACCGAAGTCGTCCACCCGGTGGACCTGATTGACGACGCCCTGAACATGAACGCCGGCTCGCTCGACCGGCACGCCATCGAGGTCATCCGGGAGATCGGGGCGGTGCCGCCCATCGAGATGGATAAACACAAGGTGCTGCAAATCCTGATAAATTTTGTGAGGAATGCCAAATACGCCTGCGACGATTCGGGCCGCACCGACAAGCGCATCATCCTGCGCGTGCAGCGCAGCGAGGACCGGGTGATCTTCTCTGTGATCGACAACGGCGTGGGCATCCATCCGGAAAACCTGGGGCGCATCTTCAATCATGGCTTCACGACGAAGAAAGATGGCCACGGTTTTGGCCTGCACAGCGGGGCCAACGCCGCCCGGGAAATGGGCGGCAGGGTGAGCGTGCACAGCGACGGCCCGGGGTGCGGCGCCACCTTCACGCTTGAGCTGCCCATCGCGGGGAGCCGGTCGCGCGAAGCCGAGAAAGCCGCGGTCCCCACGCCGCTGCCCCTGGCCTCCGCGGCATAACCCTTTCCTCCCCGGATCGCATGTTCCAAACCGACCAGCCATGAACCCAAACGCACCTGCCCGCGCGCAGTCCCACCGCCGTATCCTGCTCGTGGATGACAACCGCGCGATCCATGATGATTTTCGAAAGATTCTGGGGGAGGGCGCGGGCGCCGGCACGGACATGGCCCACGCCGAGGCGTCGCTCTTCGGCGAATCGGAAAGCAAGGCCACCGCCCAGGGCTTTGAGATCGATTCGGCCATGCAGGGAGCGGAAGCGTTGGAGCTGGTGAAAAAGGCGCTCGGGGAAGGCCGGCCTTACGCGATGGCTTTTGTCGATATGCGCATGCCGCCGGGTTGGGATGGCGTGACGACGATCGCCAAGATCTGGGCGGTTTATCCCGACCTGCAGGTCGTGATCTGCACCGCCTATTCGGATTACTCGTGGGACGAGATGATCGCCAAGATCGGCCAGTCGGACCGTCTCCTGATTTTGAAAAAGCCTTTCGATGTCGTGGAGGTGCTCCAGCTGGCGCACGCCCTCGTGGCCAAATGGCAGCTGCTCCAGCAGACCCGCTCGCAGATGCACGAGCTGGAGGATCGGATTCGTGCGCGCACCCGCGAGCTGGAGGGAGCCAACGCCACGCTGCAAAAAGAGATCGCCGATCGCAACAGGATGGAAATTCAACTCCGCTGCGCTTAAGAGATGGAGTCCATAGTTCGACGGTTCCGGGTGTCCCTCCGAGGCGGCTGAAGGGCGCGCGCTGGCGGACAAAGTCGAGACCACCGATGGCGTGATGATTGTCGGGGCCGGCACGGTGGTTACCCCCATGTTGCTCGAGAAACTCCGAAACTTCGCGGCGCTAAACGGCGTTTGCGAGAAACTGCGATGCGTCCGTCGGGCGGGACGTGGGCGAGTCGGGGCGCGCAATTTGCGTCGCTATCGTTCCGGGTCGAACCATGGTTTCGCCGTCGGTCCGCGTCGCCCCGATGAATTCCCCAAATCAAGCAAGCGCTTCGAGCCAAACTTCCGGCCGAGATATTGCGGAAATCGCGAGTGGCGTGCTCGAGCGGGTCAGCGATGCAATCGTGGGTTTGGGCAAGGAGTCGCGCTGCACCTCGCGGGAGCGTGAATTCGGGGAGATTGCGACTCAGGGCGCGGCCATTGCCATCGGGCGCGAGCGGCCGGACGCGGCACGGCGCCAGCCGGCGCGGATGCATTTCTGCGCGTCGGCCGCTCGGGTGTCCTTGGCGCCGGCAAACGTAGGGGCCGGCGTCGTGCGCGCCCTTACCGGAACGGGCGGGGACGAGCCGCGCACCTTGTTGCCACGACCGGAATTTTCGGGTCAAGGTCGGCAGGAAACTGAGCTGCGCCCCTTAACGAATACCGATGAATTCAAACCCGCCCGCCGATAGCGCCGCACTGCGCCGCAGGGCTGCAGAGGAACTTGAAAAAAGGGGCTTCAAGCGTGCGGTTCAGATATCGGCGGGCAAGACCGCGCGGATGCTCCATGAACTCCAAGTCCACCAAATCGAGCTGGAGATGCAGAACGAGGAGCTGCGGAACACGCAGGCCGAGGTCGAGGCAGCAGCGGCCCGTTACGCCGACCTCTACGACTTTGCCCCGGTAGGCTATTTCACCTTGGATTTTGATGGCGCGATCACGCAGGCGAATTTGGCCGGCGCGCAACTGCTGGGTTTGGAACGCGCGCGGGTGTTAGGCAAACGCCTTGGGGTTTTTTTGGCCGCCGCCGACGTGGGGGCCTTCAATGCCTGTCGCCAGCATGCCGTCGCTGCCCCGGGCCACCCGTCGTCCTGCGAAGTGGTGATCGAGAGCCGAGGACAGCTGAAGGAGACCCCTTTGAAGCCACCGGTGCGCACGGTGCATTTGGTCGCCACGCTTTCGGACGATGGGCGGGAGTTGCGAGTCGTCGTGATAGACCTCACTGCAAGTAAGCAGGCCGAGGCGCAGGTGCGAATGGCGGAAGACAAGTTCCGCGCCATTTTTGAGCACGCGGCGCAGGGGATTTTCCAGACTACGCCGCAGGGCCGCTTTCTCTCTGCCAACCCCGCCCTTGCGCGCATCCTCGGCTACGACTCGCCGGAGGCGCTAATCCGCGAGATCACGGACGTCGGGCAGCAGGTTTATGTGGATCCGGCGGATCGCCCGCGGGTGCTAGAGTTGCTCTCCCGGCACGGGGCCGTGACTAAATTTGAGAACCAAGTCCGGCGAAAAGATGGCCGCATCATCTGGATTGCCCAGAGCCCGCGCGAGGTGCGCGACCCGCAGGGCCGGCTGCTTTATTATGAGGGCAGTTTCGAGGATATCACGGAGCGGAAGCAAGCGGAGGCCGCGCTGCGGGTGAGCGAGAGTCGCCATCGCCGACTCATCGAGTCGGGCATCATCGGCGTGATGATCGCCGACATCCACGGCGGGATCACGGAAGCCAACGATGCTTTCCTCCGCATGGTCGGCCACACCCGCGCCGAGCTGGCGGCCGGCAGGGTGCGGTGGGATGCGCTGACGCCGCCGGAGTGGCGCGCGGTGGATGCCCACATCTTTGCCGAGCTGAAAAAATCCGGCACCTGCGCGCCGGTTGAAAAAGAATATTTTCACCAAAACGGCGGGCGCGTGCCCATTCTTGCCTCCGTGGCGCTGCTCGAAGGCACAGCGGACGAGTGCATCTGTCTGATTGAAGACTTGACCTCGCGCAGGC
>JBDSGI010000128.1:0-2944 GCA_039919035.1 Opitutaceae bacterium | reverse complement strand
ATGGGCCGAGCAGCCGCCGGTTGCGTGGCAATTGTGTTGGGCGCGACGGGATGGTTTTTTGCGTCGACGGGGTGGCTCGGATATTTCGATGGCTGGTTGGTGGCGGCGCTGCTGCTGACGACCTTTGCGCGAGATCGCCGCACGATCTGGCTCATGTGCCTCCTCGCTCCGTGGGTGGACGAGCGCTTCATTATCGCGCTGCCGTTGGCGCTCTATACGCGCTCGTGGCGCGGCCAGATTAATGCGGACGACGGACATGGCGCCGGAGCCGGCGTAGACCGGCGACTGCTGATTGGGGCGGCGGCGATCAGCGGCAGCTTCATTGTGGTGCGGTTGTGCCTCGGTGCGGGCAGTAGCTCAATGGGCTTCATGGAATACCTGCGCAATCAACAGACGCTGCAGATTGGACTCGGGCGGCACGCGCTTGGTTTGGCGGCGGGGCTGCGTTTTGGCTGGGTATTGCTGCTAGCGGCGTTGGTCGTGGCGTGGCGCAGGTCAACGGCGCGCGTGGCAATCGGATTAACAGTCGGAGTGATCGCGACCGTTTTGGTCAGTATGTTAATTGCGAACGATCTCAGTCGATCGACGAGCGTCCTGCTCCCGTTGGCGCTGGCGGGTGCGTTGGAAGCGGTGCGACACGGATGGTTTTCGCGTCGCGCGGGAATAGGGCTGGCGCTCGTCGCGCTAGCCGTTCCGGCGTGGCACGTGGTCACGGATTTCTCCCTGCGGATCGAGCGACTGCCCACGGTCTTGCAATCGTTCCGGCATCCGGCGGGCTCACTCGCACCGCTAAACTGGGTCAAGACAGCGGAGCAGCTCGTCGGTCGAGGCGAGTCGGCGGCGGCCGAACGTCACATCGATATCGCGCTGCGACTGGACCCCGCATGCGGCGCCGCCTATAACGTCAGGGGCTTCATCGCGTATCAGCGGGCCGATTGGGAAAACGCGCGGGCCAATTTTTCCACGGCCAGTCGCCTGACGCCAGCGGATGCGTCCCACTGGCTTCACTACGCATACGCGGCTTGGAAGTTACAGGACGTGACCACCTATCGGCGCGCCATCGTGGAAGCAAAACGACTCGCACCCGAAGGATCCGAGGTGGGAAAAAAGATCGCCGCGCTCGAGGCGCTCGTCGTCAGGGGGCAGTGATGTTTTCGCCGACGGGCAACGGGTCGTGCACGACATTTAGTTTGGAGCCGACCCGACCAGCCGGCGACCGGTGATTTTTTCCAGCGGTGCGGTCAGCGCGGTGGATACTTCCTCATCGCTGAGCTGAAAGATCAGGATGGACGAGCCGACGATCGCATCGGGTTCGCGTTCCCGTAACGCGTGGCATAGGCGGCCGAATTGGAGAATCTCGAACAACATCGCGTTGTGCAGCCACTCGGCGCGTTCGGCTTCCGTGAGCCGCGCGGCTTTCGCCTGGTCGCTCGGCAAAGCGGCGGCGATCTCGCGATAGCGCGCTTCATACTGCGGCCAAGGCCCGGGAATTCCGAGGTAGATGCGCTGAAAATTGGTGGCGCTGATCGCATACCAGCCGCCGCGCAAGGGCGCGGGGTAATTGCGCGGCCCGCTGTCGTCCCGCCAGTCCGCGACACGAATCACCGGCAGGCCGCGCGCCCGAGGCGAGTCGGAACCGAAGTAGGAGAGGAACACCGGCGCGGTATCGCCCGTCGCGCGCTTCGCTTCGATCCATTGTTTCAATGCGGGTAACCCTTGACCCCAATCGTAAGAGCTGTCGACGAAGTGCCGCCACCCCGCATCGCCGATAGAAGGCGTGAAGTAGGAGAGATAAAAGGGCCGGACACGGCCGGACTCGATTATTTGCCAGCCGCAGAGCGCCACCAAGATGGAGGCGGCGATCAGTCGGTGTCCGCCCCGCAGCCACAACGCCGCAGCGCCCGCGAAAACAAAAACCACCGGATAGATGGGCAGCAAATGCCGGTGCCCGATATTCAGCGGAGTGTTGATGGCGACGAGTCCATACAGCACGAACAGCACGAGGAGCGGCACGGACCGATAGAGCAGAGCGCGGCACCGATTCCTAGGGCGCGGTGCCGTGGTGCGGAACGCGCCAAAGACCACGGCCCCTGCGAGGCCGAGGGTGATCAGCAGGAGCTCCGGCGGAGTCGTTTTCAGGAGAAACGCGGCGGGGAAGAACCAGACGGAGCCCGTCGTCGATGCTTTGCCCCAGAAGAACGACGGACGCGTGCGCGAGGCCTGGAAAGTAAACGCGACCGACCACAAATATGCTTCCGGCAGCACGCGGTGATCGCGGCACCAGGACACGGCGTGGGCGAAAATCGGAGGGGGCGCACTTTTGAATCCGCTTTCGATGAGGAGGGCTCCAGTGACCGCTTTCGTGGGCTGCGCCGCGCAGTCGCCGTGGAGCAGCGTCTCCCACGAGGGATCGAACGTGAGCCCTGGCTGGGCAGGCGAGCGCTGAGGCTCGAAGCGAAATTCATATGCTGTCCAGATCATGGCTGTGGCAAACAATCCCACCGCGCCGAACGTGCCCGCGAGGAGCGCCACGCGTGACGCCCTGGCGGTGACGCGACGGTTGCGAGCGCCGAGGCGGACCCGCAACGGCGTGCGCCCCATGCACCGGACCACCAGCAGCACCGCAAGCATGGGCACGAGCAAGACGCCCGATACCTTTGCGAGGAGGGCGGCCCCTGTGGCGAGCGATGCCAACGCGAAACGCCACCACGTGATCCGGTGCCACAGTTGCCAAAAGGCCGACAAGGCCCCCAGCAGGCAGCAAGAGAGCACAATGTCGGACGTCGCGAGTCCTCCATGCGCCAGCAACGTGGGGCTCATGGCGGCCAGTCCCGCGGCAAGCCAGCCCGCCGATCGCCCAAAAAGGCTCCTCGTCCATGTCCAGATTAGCGCGATGAGCGCGACGCCGAAAAGGGCGGTCATGGCGCGAGGCCGACGAAGCAGC
>JBDSGI010000127.1:0-4056 GCA_039919035.1 Opitutaceae bacterium | reverse complement strand
GCTGCGATCAGAACACGCCGCGGACGCCGAAGATCCAGTTGTCGCCGTATTCCTCCATCGAGCGGAGGTGCTTCCCCTTGCCTTTCGCGGCGCCGGGGGGCGTCTCGTAATAAAGATCCTTCTGATTCGTCGGATTGCGCGATTGCACGAACAGCGTCGCGTATTTGTTGAGCTTCCAGCTCAGCGAGAGATCCCACTTCGTCATCGCGCCCCAGTAGCGGTAGACGCCTTCGGTGTTGTTGAATGTGGTCGGACGGTCGTCCACCCAGACGAAGGCGAGATTGCCGCTGAAGCGGCGGAAATTGTAGCCGAAACGGCCCGTCCAGCGGTGCGGGGCTTGGTTGGTGCGAAACCCGTTGGAGTAGGAGCGGGTGTAGGTGCCGCCGATGTTCACGCCGCGCAGATATTCGCTTGGGAGGAAACCGAGCGTCTGCTGGTAATTGAACTCCAAGTTCTTGAAGCGCTTCAATCCCTCCAAGTTCGTGCGCGTGCTGAATTCGTAGTCGGCGTATTCCGGATCGGTGTTGCCGAATTCAGCCGCGGAAAGGAGCTGGGTCTGGATAAAGTTCGTCGTCTCGGTCGTGTTGAGCTGAACCGAGATTTGCCCAGGCGACCGCCCTTGGAAGTAATAGGAGAGGCGGGTCTGATAGACCTTCAGCTTCTCCGGCTGCAGGGCGGCATTCGGTGCGCTCACCCGCGGCGGGATGATGTTATCATTTACCACAAAAAGCCCGGTGAGGTCGTCGACGCCGGGGCGAAGGATGCCCTTGTTGGCGCCAAACTGCCACTCAAGGTTAGGCGTGATTTGATACTTCGCCACGACGGAGGGGAACCAATCGGTGTATTGGGCGCGACGGGTTTTGAAGGGCTTCGTCTCGAACATGGTCTGCATTCCCGCCACGGTAAGAGGCCGGCCCCCGTTCGTGGCCACGGGATTGAGCGGCACACCCAAGGCCAACAGTTGCGAGCGTAGCAACGGGTCGCGCTCCTTGAAGGCGTTCTTGGTTTGCTCCGCGCGCACGCCGTAGCGCACGGTGATCTTCGGGGTGATGCGGGTATCGGCCTGCCAGTAGCCCGCGTTGATGGTCTGCTTAAAGCGCTTGGGGTTGGCGTAATTCGCCGTGTAGTAATCCTCCGGCGTCGACGTGTTCACGAACAGCTCTGGACGAGAGTTGAACAAGTTGGCGATTTCCGAGCGGCTAGCTCGCGGCGGGGTCTGCTCCCGACCATTGAGGCCGATGATGTGAAAGGAGTTCGTCGTGCCGCCATCGAACGGAATCGGCGCGGTGAATTGCGGACCGACGTTGGCCCAATTGCCAAAGGCCGTGTTCTGCCAAGCGCCGATGGTCGGGTTGTATACCGCCGTATTGCCGCCAGGGCCGATGTAGGAAAAGCTGTCGAGATTGGAGTCCGTGCGATTGTTGCGGCTTTCCTCGTCCCACTTGCCGCCAAATTTCATCACGGTGGGGAATTTCTCCATGAACGGCACAACCCAGCGCGCATTGAGCACGCCGGTCCACTTTTCCGTGATCCAAGTGCGGTTGTCGTTGTTTACCCGGGTGCCGCCCGAGCGGTTATTCGTGTCGGTGAAATTCCGCTGATCAGTCCAATCCAAGCCGCCGGTCTGGCGAACCACCCACTCCCACGACTGCACGTTGGGCCGAGTGGCGATGAATCCGGCGGCCACGGCGCCGCCTTCACTGTTGGTGAAGCCGCGCTCCAGCGACTCGTAGTTGTTCTGCGACTTCGCGAACGAAAACGATCCATCGATAATCCACGGGCCGTTTTTATATTCGAACCGGGGCGCGTATTGGCGGGTGTAGGTGAGCTTGGCGGATGAGCCGCCGCCATTCGACAGGTTCGCCACGCCGTTGTTGAGAATCGCGCCGTTAACCGAGCCAGTCGGCTGAGTCAGGTCGCGCGGCGCCACAATCGTCAGGAGACCGTCGCCCCCTACCGTCGAGCGGCCGTTGTTCACGTTCGCATTGTTGTTGGCCGCCGTGAAACCGAAGCTGCGATTCCAAAAGTGGCCCTCGAAATAGCTATAGGAAAGATTCATCGACATGGTCAGGTGCCGGGTCGCCTTCCAGTCAGCCGTGAGGAGCAGCGCGTCCTTGATGATGAACTTCGGGCCGTCGCCGAACGAGACCGACCGGACGACCAGCGGACGCGGGTCGTTGGCCTGCGGCGCACGGTTGTAGTCGATGGTCTGGGAAAGCTGCTCGGTGTAGGAGGCACCGTGGCCGGCGCTGAGGAGGAGGCCGAACTTCTGGTCGAAGAAGGATTCCGAGTAGCTGAGATTCCAATTCGGCAGCCATTTTTCGGATTTATAATTTTCCCGGCCGTCCTGAATGCCCGGCTGTTTGCGCAGGGAGAACTCCTCGCCGTTGAAGTTAAGGGAATAGTTGTAGGTAAAGATGCGCCCTTTGCGATCGAAGGCGCGCTTGGTTTTCATGTTGATCGAGCCGGCCGGTTGGTCGGCGTCGTTCTCCGGGCTGGAGGTGCGGTTGATTTCGACTGACTCCACGCTGGTGATGGAGAAGCCCTCGAAGCTCGTGCCGCGTGATAATGCGCCGCCGCCGCGATTCGCATCGGCGCTGGCGGTGCGCATGCCGTCCATCGCGACGCCGGTATATTGGACGTCCATCCCGCCAAGGCGGGGGCCGCGGGGCTCGGACTCGACATATTCGAGGTCGACGCCGGGGAGATATTTCAGGAACTCGCCCACATTGCCGTCCATCACCTCGCCGAAGATGTCGGAGGAAACGGACGTGATGATGTTCATGTCCTTCCGTTGCGCGGCGATCGCCTTGGAATTACCTTCACGGGCGCTCGACACGCTGAACGCCTCCAGCTTGATGACACCGTCCTTACCCGGGCCGGCCAACGACGGCGTGCTGGTGATCGAGATTTCCCGCACCGCTGTCTGCCCGGCCGTGACCGTAAACGATTCCTTGGCCGGACTGTAGCCGGTGTAGTTCACGATCACAGTCGCGGCACCAGCCGGCACGCCCAACAGCTGGAAGGAGCCGTCCTGTTCGGAGAACGTCACCTTATTGGAGCCTTCGAGCCGGATTTCGGCATTGTTCACGTATTCCTTGGTAACCGGGTTGAACACGCGTCCTTGAATGGTGCCGGTCGCACCAGTCTGGGCGTGGAGTGAGAGCAAGGTCGCGAGCCAGCCAAGGGCTAGCGCGGCGAATCGCAGGCAGGTTATGGGTCGGTTGGGTTGGGTTTTCATGGGTATCAAATTAGGGTAGCACATTGTGGGCTACTGTGATCAAGTGAACGAATCCGGAGGCAATCCGGTCGGCGAATATCAGGGTTTTCAAGTGCAGGGGGCAGGAGTCAATTCGCCGCAAAGCGATCGAATGCTGCGCAGGAACGTGCGTCGCTTGAAACCTAAGGCAAGCCGAAGATTGGCCGAACCGTGCAACGCGGCAGGCACTGATGGATGCTCCCGCTCGAAGCCGGCCGGAACCGCAACCGGGCCGCCGACACGCAGACTTGCTCCGCGACGCCCCCACCCTACCGTCCGCCGTTCCTCATGTTGGCCGAATTCACCGATCGCTCGTGGCTGTGGGCTGCCGCCGGGCTCTATTTCGCGGGCTTCGCGCTGGGCACCCTCGCGCTGCTGCGGCGGGATCGCCCGGCCGGCGTGGCGACCTATGCGATCATCGCCATCGGCTACGTGCTCCAGTTGGTGGGGCTGGGGATTCGCGGTCGCGCGGTCGCCGGCTGTCCGCTCGGCAACCAATTCGAAATTTTCCAATTCACCGCCTGGTCCGCGATCACGCTCTACCTCGTCGTGGGCGTGACGTTTCGCAACAGCCTGCTTGGCTATCTCACCTCGTCGCTGGCCGCCGCCCTCACGCTGGTGTCGCTCGCGATTCCAAGCTGGGACGCCGCCGCCCGCGCGCACATCTTCGGCAGCAATCCTTGGATCGAGTTGCATGCGGCGCTGGCGGTTTTCAGCTACGGCGTCTTCGGCCTGCTCTCGCTCACCTCGCTACTTTTCCTCCTGCGCAATCATGCGCTGAAGAGCAAACACCCCGG
>JBDSGI010000126.1:0-6772 GCA_039919035.1 Opitutaceae bacterium | reverse complement strand
GCGACAAGACCGCGATGCTGACGAAGGGCGCGAAGCCCCGGCCCGAGGATCGCGTCGACGCGAACGAGGAGGTAAAAGACCCGCTGGTCCTGGAGTTTCTCGATTTGAAGGATGAGTATTCCGAGAGCGACTTGGAGGAGGCTTTGCTGCGGCACTTGGAAAATTTCCTATTGGAACTGGGCGGCGAATTCGCGTTCGTCGGACGGCAGCGGCGGCTGCGCATCGGCGACGAGTGGTATCGGGTCGATTTACTGTTTTTCCACCGCCGCCTTCGGGCCCTCCTCATCATCGATCTCAAGGCGGCGAAATTCTCGCACGCCGACGCCGGACAGATGCACCTCTATCTAAACTACGCGAAGGAACATTGGATGCAGCCCGGAGAAAACCCGCCGGTGGGCCTGATCCTCTGCTCAGAGAAAAGCGACGCCCTCGCGAAATACGCGTTGGACGGATTACCCAATCAAGTGCTCGCGCGGGAATACAAACTCGCGTTGCCGGCGGAGAAAAAGCTGGCCGAGGAATTGGCGAAGACCCGCGCACGGCTGGAGCGACGCACGCGTCCGGGCGCCGAACGATAGCGCGGAGGACTCCGCTCGCATCACCGCAAGAAGCCCGTGACTGTCGCGCCGCCGCGCAGGGAATGGATATTTTCCGCCCCGCCTCGATTTCCCCATTGTGCCACGCCGGTCAAGGTAGTCCGCGCGGCGCGCGGCTCCACCTTTCCGGCCAGCCGCTTCCCCCTCGTCGCGACCGCTCCTCGGCGCGGCCGGCCGTGACTCGGCGTGCCCGGGGGAGGCCGGGCGCGGAGCACCGCTGATCTCCCGGAAGGGTTCCGGGAAAGCGTACTGCATCCGCCGCCCGCTATCACATGAGGATCTACGAAGCCTCCATTATGCCGCGTGCCGGATTATGCCGCGGCGCGGCGTTTTGCCCGAACGGGCGGCGGCGCGGGCGCGCGGCATAATCCGGGGCGCGCTCAGGCGGGGCGAGCATTAGAAAGAGTGGATGCAACATTCATTCGTTCCGCTAGAAACTGTCGGGGGACTGCACCGCGGTCCCCTCTGTCCCTATGTCGAACCCTACGTCGCGCTGGTGGCGCAGCAGGGCTACAAACCCAACGGGGTGCTGGCGCAAGTGCGCCTGATCGCCGCCTTGAATTGCCTGCTGGTGCGAACCCGGCGCGACGCCCGCGATGTCGAGCCGGAGCTGACCGCGCGATTCCTGCGGCGACGGCTGCGCGGCCGGGAGGCCTGCGGCGGCGAATGGGCAACGTTGCGCCGGCTGACCGCGCTGCTGCGGCAGTCCGGCGTGACCGCGCGCAAGCAGAGCGCATGTCCGCACCGCCCCAATACCAGGGTGGTGGATACGTTTTGCGAATACCTCCGGAAGGAAAGAGGGCTCTCGCTCCACACGGTAACCGCCTATGCCCGGTGGGCCGACCGATTCCTGTCGTGGCGTTTTGCAGCGGGCCGGGTGTGCGTGCGGCGGCTCACGGGCCGTGACTTGACGGCGTTCATCCAGCACCGCGCGTCTCAGGCCAGTCAGGCCGAACTTTGCCACCTCGTGGCGGCGCTGCGTGCGCTCGGCCGCTTCCTCCATTACAGCGGCCGGGTCGCCCGCGATCTGTCCACGGCCATTCCGGCGGTGGCGCGGTGGTCGCTGGCGGACGTGCCCGTGTATCTGCCGGCCGAGACTGTCGAACGGGTGCTGGCGCGATGCGGCCGGAGCACCCCGTGCGGGCGGCGCAACTACGCGATCCTGCTTTTACTGGCCCGGCTGGGCTTGCGCGGCGGTGAGGTCCTCCGCTTGGAACTCGAGGACATTGACTGGGAAGCCGGACGGATTGCGATCCGCTCGGGCAAGAACGGGCAGGCCGCGCGCCTGCCGCTGCCGGCCGACGCGGGGGCGGCGATCACCGAGTATCTGCGGCGGGATCGGCCGCGCTGCGCGTCGCGCCGGGTGTTTTTGCGGGTGAATGCGCCGCACGCCGGATTGTCGGCGTCGCCGGTCATCTCCATGGTGGTGGGCAAGGCGCTGGATCGCGCCGGAGTGTCGGCGGTGCGCAAAGGCGCACATGTGTTCCGCCACAGTCTGGCCACGACGATGCTCGGGCGCGGCACCAGTCTGCTGGAGATCGGCCAAATCCTGCGGCACCGCAGCCCGAAGAGCACCGCCATCTACGCCAAGGTCGAGTTGGAGACGTTGCGCACCATCGCGCTGCCGTGGCCGGGAGGTGCCGCATGAATCCACTACGAAAAGATGCCGCCGACTACCTCGCGCTCCGGCGCGGCCTGGGCTTCAAGCTCCACCGTCACGCCATCTACTTGGAGGAGTTCCTTGCGTTCATGCGCCGGAAACGAGGCGGCCGGATCACCACCCAACTGGCGCTGCGGTTTGCGACCGGCGCGGCGCGGTGCGGCCCCAAGACGCGGGCCGACCGTCTGTCGGTCGTCCGCGGCTTCGCCCGCTATCGACAGGAGACTGATCGCCGCACGGAGGTGCCGCCACCGGGTTTGCTGCCGACGCGGCGGCAGCGGGCGAAGCCCTATCTCTACTCCGACGAGGAAGTCCGGCGTTTGCTGAAAGCCGCCTTGGCGCGGCCGTCGCTGATCAGCCTCCAACCGTGGACGTTCCACTGCCTGTTCGGCCTACTTGCCGTGACGGGGATGCGCGTGAGCGAGGCGCTCAAGCTCCAAGTGTCGCAGATCGATTGGGCCAACGGCGTGCTGACCGTGGACAAATCCAAGTTTGGCAAGACGCGGCTGCTTCCGCTGCACCCGTCGACGGTGGCGATCCTGGGCAACTACGCGAAACGGCGGCAACGCTATCTGACCGTTAACCGGCGGCCACCCTCGAACAGCTTCTTCGTCTCGGGGCAGGGCCGGCCGGTGCACAAGGCGTATCTCGACCGCATGTTCTGGTCCCTGTCCCGGGAAATCGGGTTGCGCGCCGAGGGCGCCAGTCACGGTCCGCGCATGCATGACCTGCGCCATCGCTTCGCGGTGGAAACGCTGGTGCGTTGGTATCGGCGGGGAGAGACGGTTGATCGCCGCCTGCCCGTGCTATCGACCTATCTGGGGCACGCCGACATCGCCGACACGTATTGGTATCTCAGTTGCACCCCAGAACTCATGGCGGCGGCCGGCACCCGCCTAGAGCGGCGGTGGAAAGGCCTCGCATGAAAACGCCCGCCGAACTCGCCCCGCTGCTCGAAACGTTTTTCAGCAAACGTCTCATCGGCCAGCGCCAAGCCAGCCCGCACACCATCGCCGCGTATCGGGACACGTTCAGCCTGCTGCTCAAGTTTGCGGAGCAGCGCCTCCGCCGCCCGCCCGCAGCGCTCACGCTCGCCGACCTGCCCGCGCCTTTCCTGGCCACGTTCCTCGACCACTTGGAAAGCACGCGCCATTGCTGCGCCCGCAGCCGCAACCTGCGGCTGTCGGCCCTGCGTTCGTTCTTCCGCTTCGCCGCTTTGGAAGCTCCGCAGCATGGCGGGTTGATCCAGCGCGTCCTGACGATCCCGAGCAAACGCTATCAACGCCCGGTGATCGACTTCCTCATCCGCGAGGAGATGGTTGCAGTGCTGGCGGCCCCGGATCGCACCACTTGGATCGGCCGCCGCGATCACGCCTTCCTGCTCACCGCCATGCAGACGGGACTGCGGCTGTCGGAACTCACGAGTCTGACGCGGCAGGATGTCCTGCTCGGCGTCGGCGCCCACGTCCGTTGCGTGGGCAAGGGGCGCAAAGAGCGCTGCACCCCGTTGAGCAAGCCGACCGTAGCCGTGCTCAAGGCGTGGATCGAAGACGATCCTTCAAGGCAAGGTTCGCTGCTCTTCCCCAGCTCGCGCGGCGGTCGGCTCAGCGCCGACGCGGTGCAACGCCTGGTGGCCAACCGAGTCGCGGTCGCTCGAAGGGTTTGCCCTTCGCTGGAGAAGAAGCGCGTCACGCCCCACGTGCTACGCCACACCGCCGCGATGGAACTGCTTCAAGCCGGCGTGGATCGTGCCCTCATCGCGATCTGGCTCGGCCACGAATCGGTCGAAACGACCCAACTCTACCTCGATGCCGATTTGGCGCTGAAGGAAACCATCCTCGCCAAAACGAATCCGGTGGACAGCAAGCCCGGCCGGTATCGGCCCGGCGACCGTCTCCTGCGTTTCCTCAAGGCCCTGTGATCCGCCCCGAATTATGCCGCGCGCGCGCCGCCGCCCGCTCGGGCCGCCCGCCGCGCCGCGGCATAATCCGGCACGCGGCATAATGGAGGTTATGCCGTGTTCGGCATAACCATGCTTGCCTACCACCTGCTGAAGCTCGGCGACGTCGACGCGCTGAACACTCCAAAGAAAGTCGCCGAATATCTGGAGGACGCCTACGCCAAGACGCCTTATCAGGAAACCCTCTGGGTGATCTGTCTCGACCGGAAGAACAAGCCGCTCAGCCGGACGATGGTCACGATGGGCACGTTAACCTGCGCGCTCGCGCACCCACGCGAGGTTTTCAAAATTGCAATTTTAGCCTCCGCCGCGGCCATCGTGGTGTCGCACAACCACCCGAGCGGCGATCCCGCCCCCAGCCCACAGGACGTGCAGCTCACCCGGCAATTGAACGAAGCCGCCAAGATTATCGGAATCGACCTGCATGACCACGTCATTGTGGGCACGGTCGAGGACGACCCGCTCAAGGTCGGACACTATTCGTTTCGGGATGCCGGCCGCCTGTGAACCGCCACCCTTCAACCAACCTCATCATGAATCTCTACACGGTGATCGTTTATGTGCTGCCCTCCGGCAGCCATCATGTCGAAACGGTGGAAGCGAACGACGCGACCGAAGCAGTCGTGCGGCTGCGAGAACGAATGCTCTTGGCCAAGGAGGAATGCGAACTTGTCGCCGTCGCATGCGGACGGGTGCAGTTCGAGTGCGTCGATGCGGCGCAGGTCGCGCTGGCTCCGTATGGCAGCCCCGCGTTGTCCTGTCGAGGGCAGGACGGAGGGCGATTTGCCCGGTGGGTTGAAGGCGTGGCTTCCGCACGCTTGGCCCCATCGTGCCACGCCCGTCAAGGTAGTCCGCGCTGCGCGCGGCTCCACCTTGCCCGCCATCGGCCTTCCCCCTCGCGCGGAGAAAACTCTCCGCGCTCGGCGGCCTTGGCGGTGACTGGGCGTGACCCCACGGGGCCAGCGCGCGGAACGCGCCACGAGAAACGGGCAACGCCGCCCGACCGGGGCGCACCGGCGCACCTTGTCATGAAAGTCATCACCGCATCCGCCCTGTCCGCCCTCAAACTCGCCCTACATACCACGACGCCCAACGAATGGTCCGAGGCACCCGACTACGCCTATCTGGAAATCTCCGTCCGGCAGGCCGAGGCGCTCCTTCAACTCATGAGTGCGACGCAGGAGTTCCGCTCCAACGCCGAGAGGAGCCGGCTGATTGATCCCGGTTACGACATCAGTGTCGGCGCGGGCGAAAGGCTGCCGGACTTCCGGCTGATTCGGATTCCGTTCGCCGACGGGCAGGAGCCGGATCGGGACCGGCCGATTGTGCTGCTGCCGGAGGAGTTCGATCCCGAGAACGTCAGGGACGACGCGGAACACCGCGTGGAGTGTCACCGCGTCGAGGTGGGACGGGATCGCGTGCGATTGACGGCCTTGCGCCGGCATGGCGACGACCGGTTCGTGACGACCGACCTCGACGGAAAACTCCTCCAAACCATGGCGAACGATTTCCCGACTGATTTGCCGGTAGCGGTGCTCGCGATCGGAGGATGAGCCGCCAAGGCGGGCGCCTCTCACGGGCGCTCTTCGGCGCTTCCGGTGCACCGGAATCCGAGTTTCGCAACCGCTCAGGCGGCAACTGGCCGCACCGACCTCGTCGGGATATCAGCGATTCAAAAAATTCGCCGATGAATCCAATTTCGCCGGGCCTTCCAGAGTGCGGCGTGGCGGACTGCACTCATCGGTCCATCTGCCTTTTCCTCCGCCCGCATGGCCCCATGATGTCACGCCCGTCAAGGTAGTCCGCGCTGCGCGCGGCTCCACCTTGCCCGCTGTCGGCCTTCCCCTTCGCGCGGAGTCCCGCGCTCAGCGGCCTCGGCGGTGACTGGGCGTGCCTTCAGAGGCCAGCGCGCGGAGCGCGCCACGACCACCGGGCAACAACGCCCGGCCGCGGCGCACCGACGTCTTTCCTACCATGGCCAACTACGATTGCTCTTCCCGCACGAATTACTTCCGCGTGAAGGACGTCACCCCGTTCACCGCGTGGGCCGAGAAACGCGGGCTGGCGATTCATCAAAGCGAAAATCTGCCGGGGCACTTCACCCTGTTTCCGCAGGATTCCGACAGCGGGGCGTTTCCCAACGCGGAGGCGGAGTCGGATGACGAAATCGATTTCACGGCCGAGCTGGCCGCCCATCTGCACGAGGATTCGGTCGCAGTGATTCTTGAAACCGGGGCGGAAAAACTGCGCTACATGCAGGGTCACGCCATCGCCATCAACGCCAGTGGCGAGACGGTGGAAGTATCGCTCGACGACATCTACACGCTCGCGGTCTCGCGGTTTCCCGGCAAGGAGGTGACCCGCGCGGAATATTGAAGCCAGTGCGGTCGGCGGCGTAAGCCGCCGGCCTTTTCGTCGGCACGTTTCCGGTTTTTCAAAAAAGTATTCGCACCGGCCATGCGGAGTGAAGGGGGAGCTTCCGCACGCACGGCCCCATCGTGCCACGCCCGTCAAGGTAGTCCGCGCTGCGCGCGGCTCCACCTTGCCCGCCATCGG
>JBDSGI010000125.1:0-6187 GCA_039919035.1 Opitutaceae bacterium | reverse complement strand
AAATGGCGGAAAAAACTTTCCGAGCGCGGCGTGAAGCTTTCGATCCGCGACGTTGCGGGCGGGGTGCCCTCACCCCTCGGGCTTCGGGTTCCGCAGCCCCGGGGCGCGGGGTGAGGGCACTCCGCCTACAAAAAACCCTTTCACCAATCGAGCCCGCGCGCCGCGAGCTCCGCCCGCAGCGCCTTAAGATCCCAAATCGTGAGCAGGCCGTTTTCCCAGCAGAGCGTTAGTCGGCTTCCATCCGGCGAGAATCCCAGTTCCGGCACGTAGGTGCCGGAACGCGTGTTCTCCAAGTGCGCGACCACCGTCCCATCCGACGTGCGCAGGAGACCGACCTGGTTGCCCGTGGCGATGGCGAGCCACTCGCCGCCGGGCGAGAGCGCGGCGTTTTTCCCGGCGCCTTGTAGTTCCAGCGGTAAAGTCGATCCCGGCGTCCAGTCCGCCGTGCGCAGCAACGACGAGTCATTTGCACCCGTGCCGAGCGCGATCCAGCGGCCATCACTGCTCGTGCGCACATGGTAGCCGCGCGTCTGCCGGAGCACGCGCAGTTCGCGGCCCGTTTCGGCGTCGTAAATCGTGAGCGGCGCCCGGCCCATTTCTGCCGTGCTGTTGGCCAGCACCTCTCGACCATCCGCGAGAAAGACGGCGCGACCCGCCCCCGGCAGATTCCAACGCACCGGCGATTGATCTCCCGCGAGGTTCACCACCTTGACCTCGCTGCGCCACATTGAAACGAGCACTGCCCGCCGCCCATCGCGCGAAAGATCGGCGAGCATGAAGTCGGTCTCGGCGTCCAGCGTCTCAGGCGGGCCGAGACGCGGCGCGCTGTCCGACTCGCACCGGATCGGGAGGCGCACGAGGCCGAGTTCGCGACTGGCGACGAGGAGGCTCGCGCCATCGGCGGCGAACCGCACGCTGCAATGATTGTTTGCGGAACCCAACGCCGCCCTCGTCAGCACCTCCCCCGTCGCCGCCTCGCGCAACTGCACCGCACCCCACACGGCGGTAGCGAGCCAGCGGCCATCCTGCGAATAGTCCAGCGCGGCGCCGCCGTGATTGGTGACGTTGTCGTAGCCTTCGAGCGCCTTGGACGCCACCGTGCGGACGACGGGCGAGAGTTCGAGGCGATAGATGCGGCCCTGCTCGGTGGCGGTCTTGACGATGGTGGTGCCGGCGCGGTTGATTTCAATTTCAGGCTGCCCGCCGAGCGCACCGCCGAGCATCGGTCGGGCGGTGGCGGGATCCCAGAGGGTGAACAGGCCGCTCTGGGAGGCCCCGATAATCGTGTCGCCCGGGCCAAAAATTCCCCGCGTCGCACGCGGGTCGATCACGGCGCGCGTGCGGCGGCCGCTGCGGGCATCGAAGACCTCCAACTGCTGCCCGACGAGGAGGAGCGAGGCGCTGTCGCGCGACCAGGCCAGCGATTGAAACGCGGAGTTGACCGGCAGGCGCGAAATCTCGGTGCCCTTCTCCGTCTCGAAAACGCGGGCAAAGACCGCCGGGCTGCCGGCGCGCACCCGCAGTCCCCGGCCCACGGCCAACAAGTGCCCGTCAGGCGAGTAGGCCACGTGGCTTGGCTCAGCGTCCGTCGCGAGTCGGCTGAGTTCCCGCCCGTCCGCAGTGGAGTGAAACGAAACGCCGCCGCCGGCGACCGCGCTGGCGAGCACCCGACCGTCGGGAGAAAACGCGTCGGGCGCCCCGTAGCCGCCGACGCCACCGCCGAGCAGGTAGCGGCGGCCTTCGAGTAAGAACAAAGGGGCGGCGCGGTCCTCGCGCCACACGGCGACGCGGCCCTCGGCATCCCGCGCGACGACTCGGCGTCCGTCCGGCGAAAAATGCGGCCCGACCTGCAGCGCGGCCCCGGTGCCATCGAAGGCGCGGATCAGGCCAGCATCGGAGAGCCGGCGGAGTTCGAGGTCGCCGCCATCGTTCATCACGACATAGCGATCATGATCCGGGGCGAAATTTACCTGATGCCGCAACGAAGTCCGCAGCGGCCACTCGCGCAGCAGCGTGACATCGGGCAGCACCAGCGCCGCGATCACGGCATCGCGGGCATCGAGGCCCGGCCGGATGTGCGCGGCTTCCTCCGCGGCCTGCAGCGCAGCGGCGCGCTGGCCGATCTGACCCGTGAGCCGGGTGGCGTGGCTGCGGGCGAGGAGAGCGGCGCGCAGTTGCTCGCGCGTGCGTGCCTCGGCGGCGAGCGCCTCGCGCCGGGAATTCTCCGCCGCCGCGCGCGCGCGCTCGATGCGCCACGCCGTGAGCGGGCCGCCAATTGCGAGAATGACCACGAGCGCGCAGGCGGCGGCCGAGACCGCGGCGAGCGCGGGTTTGCGGCGGCTCCAACGCAGGATTTTTCCTCCGCGGCCCACGGGTCGGGCGGCCAGCGGCTCGCCGCGCGCAAAGCGATCGAGGTCGTCGCGGAGGTCGGCGGCGGAGGCGTAGCGCCGGACGGGATTTTTTTCGAGGCACTTGAGGCAGAGCGTCTCAAGGTCGCGCGGCACGGCGGGATTCAGCAACCGCGGCGACGGCGGCTCGCGGTCGACGAGCTGCGCGAGGATGGCGGCGGCGGAATCGCCGACGAAAGGAGCGCGACCGGTGACGCACGCGTAGAGGACGGCGCCGAGGCCATAAACATCGGAGAGCGGCGACGCGCGATCCGCGCCCGCGAGGAGCTCGGGGGCGAGAAAGCCCGGCGTGCCCGCCACCGTGCCCGGCGCGGTCAGATCGCCGGCTCCCTCAAGCGCGGCGGCGAGCCCGAAATCCGCGAGATGCGGCTCGTCCGCGGCATCGAGCAGAATGTTCGACGGCTTCAGATCGCGGTGGATGACGCCGCTGGCGTGCGCGTGGGCGAGGGCATCGGCGAGTTTGCGGACCAGCGCGCCGGCGGCGCGCGGCGCGAGCGGTTGCGCATGCAGGCGCGCCTGGAGGTCGCCGCCCTCGAAAAAATCCATCGCGAGAAACGTGGCTGCCTCGGTCTGCTCGAGCGCGTAGACGCTCACGATGTGAGGATGCCGGAGCTGCGCGATGGCCCGGCCTTCGCGCAGGAGGCGCGGCCCGAGGCGCGGATCGGCCCCGGCGGCGATCACCTTGAGCGCCACGAGGCGATCGAGGCGCGTGTCGCGCGCAAGCCAGACGACACCCATGCCCCCGCGGCCAAGTTCGTAGTGCGGCTCGTAGCCGGCGATGACGGGGCGGTGGTCTTTCGCGGCGGACGGCGGGGCGGTCGCGGCGGTTTCGCCCAGCGACAGCGCATGGGTGAGTGCGCAGCGAGGGCAAAGATCCCCGGCGGTCACGCTCGGCAGCGGAGATTCGCACGTGGCGCAGCGCATGGGATTAATAACCAGCGGGCGTTTTCATTGCGCCAAGAGGGTGGTGTGCCAGGCGGAGGCCGGAGACCAAGGGCAAGGCTTCCTTACCGGCTTCAGTGCGCCAGCACGGCCAGCAACTGGCGGAGCTCCGCGTCGAGGTTGGCACGGTCAGCTAGCGTGTCGGCGACTTCACTGCGGATCAACTCGGCAAAGCGGCGCGAGAGCCGGTGGATGAGGACGGCGATTCGGTTGCGCGCGAGCCCGAGGGCCGCGCCGAGCCGGTCGTAGTCGCCGGGCGCGGGCGGCTGCGTGAGATAGGGGCGCAGGAGTTCGAAGCGCGCCTGTCCGCCGGTTTGCGCCTGCTCCGTGGCGAGCCGGTCAAGCGCACCTTGGAGCACGCAGGAGGCCCAGGCCTTTTCGTAGGCTCCGGCTGGATCGGCTTCAAGGGCGGGCAGGGCCGCGAGCTCGCCTTCGCAGTCTTCAGCGTCGAGGGAGAGCACGGGCGCCGAGCCGCCGCGCTTCTGCGCGTGATCGTGCCGATGGCGGTTGGAGAGAAAATTGCGCAGCCGGGTGAGCAGGAAGGCGCGGAAACTCCCACGCTCCGGATCGGCCTCTTTCAGCCAGTTGCCGGTGAGCAGGTGGCGGAAAAAATCCTGCGTCGCATCCTCGGCGTCCCAGCGCGGCAGCCCGCTGCCGCGCGCGAAAGTGTAGACCGGTTTCCAATAGCGCCGGCACAACCGATCAAGCGCCGCGCCGCCCCCGGAATCCTGTGCGGCGGCAAGCACCACGCTCCACGCGGTGGAGTCGAAGCCATCGCCCGGCCCGGCGGTCGGGGACGTCGGGATGACTTCAGACGGGGTGCGATGAGGCATCGGGTCCATTTACCGGCAGGACTGCGGCAACGTCAATGCACCCGGCGAGCGGCCGGCTCAGCTGGCTTGAACTTATCTCCGGGCCAATTCGCCGGAGCGCCGCTGAATGTCAGCGATGGTCTCCGCGATACGTTCCATCTCGGAGCGCGGCGCAAGCAGCTTGGTCTGGCCGAACCAGACCGCCTCTTCCACCAAGCGGTCATTGATCGGGCAGGCGTTGAGCTCGAGCCAGCGGTCCATCGCGGCTCCGCCATAGATGCGGCGGTAGTGGGGATTGGCCGCGAGCGCGCGGACGTGGGCGGAGTTGTTCAAGCTGGAGTAACCACTGCTGGCGGCGATCCCGGCCTTGGCCAACGCCGCGAGGAACTTTGCCCGCGTGAGGTCCGAGAACTTCGCGGCGTCGTAGCGCAGCAGGTAGAGATGCCAGGCGCTGCGGGTATTGCCGCTGGCGAGTTGGGCTGGCGCGATGCCGGAAATCTTTTCGAGTAGGGAGGTGAGGTAGGCGGCGTTGACGTCCCGCGTCTTCGCTTGGGCCTCAAGACGCGAATATTGCGCGACTAGGATGGCAGCTTGGAATTCAGTTAGGCGGAAATTCGCGCCCCGGCCCGAACTCGCGCTCTGCTTCGCGCCGCCCGGCGTGTGAAAATCGTAGCAGAGATTCGCGAAGGTGTCGTCGTTCGTCAGCACGGCGCCGCCTTCCCCGGCGGTGAGATTCTTGCTCGCCTGAAAACTAAAACAGCCGCCGATGCCGAGCGTGCCAATGGGTCGGCCACGCCATTCCGCCAGCGGTGCCTGGCAGGCGTCCTCGAGGAGAGCGAGGCTGCGGCGCTTCGCTATTGCCGCGATGCTTTCCACCTCGCACGTCGAGCCGCCAATGTGAACCGGCAGAAGCACCCGCGTCGCCGGCGTGATGGCTGCCTCGATTTTGGTGGCGTCGATTTGGAAGGTCGCGGGATCGCTATCGACGAAAACCGGCAGCGCGTAGCTGGCGGTAATGGCGTTGAAGGTCGCGACAAACGTGTAGGGCGGTAAAATCACTTCGTCGCCCGGCCCGACGCCGAGCGCGCCCAGTGCCGTCAGCAGCGCGGAGGTGCCGGACGAGGTCGCGATGCAATGTTTCGCCGCCATGCGTTTCGCGAAGAGCGCCTCAAACTCTTTCACGCGTGTGCCGCCGCTGGTGCGGCCCCATTTGCCCGAGCGGAGCACGTCGAGCAACGCGGCCTCTTCGGGTGCATCGGCAATTGGCCAGTCGAGTGCGGCTTTGGATGCCGGTGGGGCGGCGCCGGTTTTTTTCTTTTCCGCGGCGCGCGCAGCGGGCAAACCCAGAGTCAAGCCGGCGGTCGCGGCGCGACTGAGGAAGGCACGGCGAGAAACGGCTTTGTGCGAGGGGTCGGGCACGTTGGGCAAAGTTGTTCAGCCCAAGATCGAGTCAAGGTCGATCCGCTCGGACATTGTCCAGCGTGCGCCGGGCGCGTCAGAGCAACACCAGATCGTTGCGGTGGACGACTTCGAGCCGTTTTCGCGCAGGGTAGAGGGCGGCGACGGCCTCGCCTTTCTTCTCCGCGATGGCGGGAATTTCTTCGTGGGAGAATGCGGACTTGCCGCGGGCGAAGATGGCACCATCCGGGCCGGCGATATTGACGATTTCGCCCACGGCGAATTCACCCGTCGCGCCCGTGACCCCCACGGCGAGCAGGCTGCGGCCTTGCTCGCGCAGGATAGGCACGGCGCATTCGTTGACGGTGATCGTGCCGGCGGGACGTTGGAAATAGGCGAGCCAGCGTTTTTTTGATTCCATCGGGAGCCCGCTCGGGACGAAGAACGTGCCGGGGCCGCGGCCCGCGAACAAGCGCTCCAGAATAGCGGGCTCGGATCCGCTGGCGATGAAGACGCCGCACCCGGCCTTGGTCGCGAGCTTGGCGGCGGTGATTTTTGAAATCATGCCGCCGGTCGCGGTCTCGCTCGTCGTCCCGCCAGCCATCGCCTCGATCTCGGGCGTGATGC
>JBDSGI010000124.1:0-2605 GCA_039919035.1 Opitutaceae bacterium | reverse complement strand
AAAAGCCCGCCACTGCCACCGCGATCAGTTTCGGTTTTCCGCTCGATGTCGTGCGCGGCGAGAAGGAGTGGTATGCCCTCGCCATCGCCAGCTCGTGGCTCGGCGAACACCGCAACCAGGGCGGACGTTTGTTCCAAGTCATCCGCGAGCGCCGCGGCTTGAACTATGGCGACTACGCCTACATCGAGCACTACCCCAACGGCGGCTTGCGCCAACTCCCCCCGCAGAACGTCGCGCGGCGCCGGCACCTCTTCGAAATCTGGATTCGCCCCATCCCGAATGAGGCGCGACACTTCGCCCTGCGCGCCGCTGTGCGTGAAGTCGACCAGCTCATTCAGCACGGCCTCACCGCCGAGGACTTCGCCTCGCGCCGCGCCTTCCTGAAAAACTACGTGCTGCATTACGCCTCCACCACCGGCGAACGCCTCGCCTACGCCATTGACGACGCATTCTACGGCATCGAGGAAGGCCACCTCGTCAAATTCCGTCGCCTGATGGACGAGCTCACCCTCGCTGACGTGAACGCCGCGATCAAAAAACACTGGCAAATTGCGAACCTGCAAATCGTCGCCGTCACGCCCAACGCCGCCGACTTTGCCGACGCGCTCGCCACCGATGCCCCGAGCCCGATCACCTACCCGTCGCCTAAGCCCGCCGCGATTCTCGAAGAAGACAAGGCGATCTCCACCTACCCGCTCCACATCAAACGCGACCATGTGAAGATCGTTCCGGTCGCGGAGTTGTTCGCGAATTAACGCCGCGTCCGATTGCCGTAGCGCGGAGCCCAGCCCGCGCCTCGGCGAATTCCAAACCGGCGACACGCAAGCTCGTCGCCCAGACGGTGGTCTAATCATGCCGCTCAAATTGCTTCGGGCCGCGCCGCGCTATCGACACCCGGCGCGCAAGCCGTTTCGCTCCCGTTCCCCTCTCCCCCATGCAACGCCGCTCCTTCCTCACCGGCCTCGCCACCGCCTCCGCTGTGGTCGCCGCCCGTCCGCTCCTTAACGCCGCCCCCGCGCCTAAAAAAATCGGCCTCGGCTACGACAACTTCGCCGTTCGCGCGATGGGTTGGAAAGCCCCCGCGCTGATTGACTACGCCGCGCGGCTCAAGTGCGACTCGCTCCTCATTTCCGATCTCGACGCCTATGAGAGCCTCGACGATGCCGCGCTCCGCGGCGTGCGCGCGCAGGCGGAGGCCGCCGGGGTCCAGCTCTACGCGGGCAGCTGGAGTATTTGCCCGACGTCGAAGGCGTTTCGCCCCAACCGCGGCACCGCCGAGGAGCACTTGCGCCTCGGGTTGCGCGTGTCGAAGGCGCTCGGCTCGCCGGTCTTTCGCGTCGTCCTCGGTAACAGCGAGGACCGCAAGACCGAGGGCGGTATCCAAGCGCGTATCCGCGACACTGTCGCCGTGCTCAAGGCCTGCCGCGCCGACGCGAAGGCCGCCGGCGTGAAGGTCGCGATCGAGAACCATGCCGGCGACATGCACTCCTGGGAACTCCTCCAGCTCATCGAAGCCGCCGGCCGCGACTTCGTCGGCGCTAACATCGATTCCGGCAACGCCGCTTGGACGCTTGAAGATCCGATGGACGTTCTGGAAACCCTCGGCTCCGTCACGCTTTGCTCCAGCCTGCGCGACGACATGATTTGGGAAACGCCCGAAGGCGCCGCCGTGCAATGGACCGCCGCCGGTGACGGCCTCATCGATTGGAAAAAATACTCCGCCCGCTGGGCCCAGCTCTGCCCGAATGTCCCGATCATGATCGAGACGATCTCGGGCGGTCCGCGGATGTTTAACTACAAGCAGCCCGACTTCTGGAAATTCTACGACAAGCGCCCCGAGAAACTCGCGAAGTTCGAAGCCCTCGCGAAACGCGGCCACGCCATCCCCGCGTTCAAGGCCCCGCCCGGCCCCGAAGGCAAAATCGCCACGCAGAATTTCCAAAAAGCCGACCTCGAAAAATCCCTCGCCTACCTCCGCACCCAAATCGGTCTTGGGCTCAAATCTTAAAACTTAATCTGGAACTCAGGAAATCAGGACAGACGCCACCCGCATTACGGCCTCCTCGGCATTTTCCCGATTCCCTGAGTTCCAGATTCCTCCTCCCTCACCCCATGAATCGCCGCTCCTTTCTCCAATCCTCCGCCGCAGCCGGCGCCTTCGCCGCGCTCCCGTTTTCCATCCGCGCTCAGGACAAAGCCGGATCGAAGAAATTCCGCACCGTCCTCATCGGCTGTGGGTGGTGGGGTAACAACATCCTCCGGGAAGCTCTCGCCAGCGGCGCCTGTGAACTCGTCGCGCTCTGCGACGTCGATTCACGGCAGTTCGAACCAACCATGAAGAACGGCGCGGCCGGCGTCGGCACCACGCCAAAGCTCTTCAAGGACTACCGCGAGTGCCTCGCGCAAATGAAACCGGACATCGCCATCATCGGCACGCCCGACCACTGGCACGCGTTGCCGATGATCGCGGCGGTGAAAGCCGGCGCGCACGTTTACGTCGAGAAACCGATCGGACACACCGTGATGGAGGGCCGCGCGATGGTGAACGCCGCGCGCGCCACCGGCCGCGTCGTGCAGGTGGGCACGCACCGCCGAATCTCGCCGC
>JBDSGI010000123.1:0-4185 GCA_039919035.1 Opitutaceae bacterium | reverse complement strand
TCGGCGAGCGCAGTAATCTTGCCCACCAGATCCTCCATACCCGCACCGGTGGTGGCCGACGTGCGGACAACAGCAATATTTTCCGGCATCTCCACGGAAAAGGACGCTGTAGAAACAAGATCCCACTTATTGAGGACCACCACGGTCCGCGCCCCTTCCTGTATCCGAGGAACCACGTCCGAAAGCCCGGTCGCCGGATTGTTCGCCGAATCGAGAACCACCAAGCACAAGTCAGCCTCTGCCAGACGCTCGATGGTTTTCTCCATGCCCAGCTTTTCCAGCGGGGCAGGGGAGGGGTTCAAACCAGCCGTGTCGATCATCCGAAAACAGTGCGCCCCGATGACAATCCGCTCCTCCAGGAAATCGCGCGTCGTTCCTGGCTCCGGGCTTACCAGGGCGCGATCTCGCCCAATCAGTCGATTAAGAAGACTGCTCTTGCCCGCGTTCGGCGGACCTACGATCACGGTCTTGATGCCGTCACGCAGCAACTCGCCGTATCGGCTGGTGGCCAAAAGCCGATCGGTTTCTCTCGTCAATTTCTCCAACTCACCCGCGATCCATTCGTTGTCCTCGATCGGCAAATCCTCCTCCGGGAAGTCGATGTAGGCCTCGATTCGCGCCAGCACCTTGAGCAAGTCGGCAATCAGCCCATTCATCCGACGGCCGAGGTCTCCGCGCAGCTGCCGGTTGGCCGCCGCAAGGGCTCGATCGCTCGAGGCGCGAATCACATCCATCACCGCTTCCGCTTGGGCGAGATCAACCTTTCCGCTTAAAAACGCCCGCTGCGTAAACTCTCCGGGCCCCGCCGGAATGCAGCCCCGCGCGAAAAGATCGGAAAGAATTTTCTGCGCGATAAAAGGATTTCCGTGGCAGGAAATTTCCAACACATCCTCGCCCGTGTAAGATTTCGGCCCCTTGAACCACACCAACAACACCGAATCGATCGTTTCTCCTTCGACGGAAACATAGTCCGCCGTCCGCGCCATCCGGGGCAGCGGATCTCCTTTGCAGAGCGAAATGGCGATTGCAGAGGCGAGGGGACCGCTCACGCGAATCACGGCGATGGCCGATGTGCCGGAGGGCGTGGCGAGGGCGGCAATGGTGTCGACGTGGCTGGGCATGATCCGCCCGCCACGCTTCTGCGCGTTCACAGCCAAGTCAAACGCGCGCGCCGGCTACCGGCCGGCAACATCCAGCGCCACCGTTCGGGCGCCGTCCGTCACCTTGTCCCCCGGATAAACGATGACCTTTTCACCCGCACTCAAGCCTTCGAGCACCTCCGTTTGTATTCCGTTGCTCTGCCCAATCTTCACTTCGCGGCTGCGGGCGCGCCCGCCATCGATCACAAATACCCACCACGTCCCGCCGCGCTCGAAAAGCCCCGCGGCTGGCACCCGCAACGCATCGTTTTTTTCCCAAACCACGATCTTTGCCTCCACCCGAAAACTGTCACCGAGGCTCGAGCGCTTTTCCACCGGCTCGGCAAAATCCGCGATCACGTAAACCCGCTGCTCCTCGACCCCAAGTGCGGAAATCTTCGTGAAACCCGCCGGCTCCACATGCCGCACCCTGGCGACGAGCGGCTCCTGCCCGCCCCATTGTTCCAGCAGCACGCGTGCACCCGGCTGAATCGCCACGCCATCGCGCGACAGCACCTCAATTCTAACTTCAAGCTCGGTTGGATCGCCGACTTCTAGCAGCGGAAATCCAGCCGGAACGACACGCGTGCTTTCCTGCAAGACCCGCAGGATCTTCCCGCTCACCAGGGAGGTAATGATCAGCGGCTCGGCGCCGCCGCCCGGAGCCAACCCCGAACTCCGCAACAGCAACGCGCGCGCCTGCTCCAATTCAAACTCCGCGACTTTGGCGGCAAACGTCGCCCCCCGCACCTCTTGCGTGCCCGTCTCCGCCCGCATGCGGGCCGCGTCATGCTCTTGGGCCGACAGCACATTCTGATCACGCAACTTCGTCACGCGTTCAAAATCCGCGCTGAACATCCGCGCCGTCGCCTCCGCCCGTGCGAGCTGCGCGGAGGCACCCTCGCGCGCCGCTTCGGCGGCCCGCACCCGCGCTTCCGCCTGCGCCTGAGCACGGCCATCGAGAAAATCGGGCGCACCCGCCTCGATGATCGCGAGAGGGGTCTTGTTTGCCTCCACCGTTGCTCCGGCCTTCCAATCGATCCGGCGCAACTGCCCGGCTGCCGGCGCAGTGACCACGTATCGCTGTTTCACGCGCGTCATGCCTTCCTCGTCCACTGTCACGACGAGCGGACCGCGTGTCACCGCAGCTACCTCCACCGGCACCGCTCGCGGCCAGAGGCCAATGACGATCAGCGCGACCAAAATGAGGCCACCAATCCATGGTAGTTGGCGACGCCAAGCTGGCGGGCCATTTTTTCGGGCCGTGGGTGAGGAGGGTGGGGGAGCTGCATTCATGGAAAGGAAAATTTATTCAATCAGGCGCCTTCAACGCGCTCACGAGATCGATCTCGGCGATCTTGCGAGCGGCAAACAGCGCCGACAACGCAGACGCCACCGCGACCACCAGCACCGCAAACGCGTAGTTCGCCGGCGTCAGCACGAGCGGTAATCGCACCGTCTCGGTGTTGACCGCCGTGAGTATGCCCTTGGCAAACGCCGATCCGAGCAAGAGTCCAAGTGGCAGCGCGGCGAGCGTCAGCAAAACCAATTCGCCCACGAGCACGGCGCCGACTTCGCCGCGACTGAAGCCCAGCACGCGCAACGTCGCCAGCTCGCGCGCCCGTTCGGAAAGCGAGATGCGCGCGCTGTTATAAATAATTCCAAAAGCCACGATCGTCGCGAAGAACATGTAGATTTTTTGGAGCAGACCGATGCTCTCGGCCGTAGTCTTGCGGAAGCCTTCGCGCAGGGAGTTCTTGATAATGCAGCCCGCGATGCGCGGGGTTCGCTTCACCGCGTCGAGAAATTCATTCCATCGCGCACTCTCAACCACGACGTGCGCTCCGCTCACCATGTCGCCTTCGAGCAGCAGCCGATTCAACGCGTGCCGTTCCATGTAGGCGGCCGTCCCGGCAAAATCCTCCGCCAGCCCGACAATGGGCACGGTGATTTCGCGTCCGCGGCCTTCAAGCACGCGCGCCGTGATACTGTCACCCGGCGTGACCTGTAGCACCGCCGCCAGTTTCGCGGACATAATGATTCCACGCGGCGGCAGCGTGAGTTGCCTTGGTTGTCCGTCGATCACGCGACTCAAAGTTCCCTTTTCCGGCAGACCCTGCAAAGTGAGCCGCCGCGTAATGGGACCGGCCCGCAGCTCGACCGGCACAAAACGAACCGGCTCCGCCCAGACCACTCCAGGCATGTGCCGGAAATCGGACAACGCCCGCACTGGCCCCGGCTCGACGAGGGTGAGGGTGACGGTCTGCCGCTGCACGATATCCCATTGAAAATCGATGATGTAGGCGACCCCGTCTCGAAACGAGTTCGGGACGATCAAGATTGCCGTGGCCAAAGCCAGGGCGAAGCACGTGAGCGCGCTGCGCACGGGACGGCGCTGGATGTTGCGCAACGCCATTCGAAACGACGCGCTGAACCAGCGCGCGATGCCGAGCCTTTCCACCAACGCCGGCTGATAGCTGGCGGGTGGCTCCGGGCGCATCGCCTCGGCCGGCGATAACCGCACCGCGCGTCGCACCGCGCCCGCCACCCCGATGAAGGCCGCGAATGCGCTCACAAAAACAGCCGCCACCAACACTCGCACGTCGAGCCGAAAGTCCAGGAGCGGAAATCGAAAGAACAGGTGATACATTTCCACCAATTTTCCCCCGAGAAAAATTCCCCCCAGCGAGCCCACCATCACGCCCGCCGCCACAATCGCGAAGGAGAACTTGAAATAGTGCAGACCGACCTGCGCGTTGCTGAAGCCGCACGCCTTGAGCATCGCGATCTGCTCGCGCTGCAGCGCGATCTGGCGGCTCATCACCGAATTCGTCATGAACGCCGCGACGCTCAGGAAAACGATCGGGAACGCGAGCGACAGCCCTTGCAGCACGCGGATTTCGTCATCCACCCGGCGGTGCGACGGATGATCGATCCGCCCGTAGGCGCCGCGACCGCCGTAGGGCGCAAGCACGCGATTCACCGCCGCAATGACCGCCTGCTCCGAGACTCCCGGCGCCAAGGTAAGAGACACGGAGTTGAAGGC
>JBDSGI010000122.1:0-12045 GCA_039919035.1 Opitutaceae bacterium | reverse complement strand
GGCAGAAAGGAATTCTTCGGCACAACGAGGACGCCATCGCGCACCACCACCAACCCGTTGGCGTAGGAGCCGTCGGCCTTGCCGTCGGCGATCAGCACGCAGCCGTCGCCAATGCGGGTGTTCTTATCAACGATCGCGCCCTTGATGCGACAATTGGCTCCAATGCCAAGATTCGGCCGGCCCTTCGCGATGTTGTCGGCCTTCTGCTCGTCCGTCTCATACACATCGGAACCCATCACGATCGTGTCCTCAAGGTTGCTGCCCTCGCCAATATAGGAGCGAATGCCGAGCACACAGTGGCGCAGCGTGGAGTTGGTGAGGATGGAACCATCGCCGATGACGACGTGATCAATGGCGCAACGGTTGAGCTTCGAGGCCGGCAGATAGCGGTCTTGGGTGTAAATCGGGGCCGAAGGTTCGAAGAAATTAAACGGCGGCAGCGGCTGGGCCAGCGCGAGGTTTGCGTCGAAGAAGGCGCGCACGGTGCCGATGTCCTCCCAGTAGCCCTCGAAGATGTGGGCGAAGAGCTTTTTCTTTCCGAGCAGTCCGGGAATGACCTCCTTGCCAAAATCGGTCATCGTGTTGTCGAGCGAATCAGCCAGCACGTCGCGGTTGAAAACGTAGATGCCCATCGACGCGAGACACTGCTTCTCGACCGACTTCGTTTCCAGGCGCGCCTCAAGCGTCGGGCTGAGGGTGAGCCCGGCGATTACCGCCGGATCTTTCGGCTTCTCGACAAAGCGCTGGATCGACTGGTCGTCGTTGACCTGCATCAGGCCGAGACCGGCTACCTTGGAGACGGGAAAAGGAATCGCGGCAATGGTGACATCAGCCTTGTTGACGATGTGCTCCTCGATGATTTTCCGAAAGTCCATCCGGTAAAGCTGATCGCCGGAAAGAATCAGGATCAAGTCGTGCGGAAAATTCCGGAAATGCAGGAGATTGCGGCGGACCGCGTCCGCCGTGCCCTGATACCAATCGGAGCCCTTTTCCGTCTGCTCCGCCGCCAGAATGTCGACAAACCCGCCGCCGAATGGATCGAAGCGGTAGGTGCTTTGCACGTGCCGGTGCAGCGACGCGGTCTGAAACTGCGTCAGCAGAAACATGCGGTTGATGTCGCTGTTGAGGCAGTTGCTGATCGGGATGTCGACGAGCCGGTATTTCCCGGCGAGCGGCACCGCGGGTTTGCAACGCTCGAGCGTGAGGGGGTGCAAACGCGTGCCGCGACCGCCGCCCATGATGACGGCAAGCACGCGTTTCTGAGTCGTTTGATGATTTTTACGCATAGGGGTTCGCCGGAGGGGGCAACCCACCCTTTCCGGGCGCCGGTGATTTCGCCAGCACTTTTTGCCCCGCTGCGTCGGCGTCCGGCTGAAATTCGCGCGCGTTCCCGCGGATAACTTACATCGACGTTACAGAAACGTTTGGCGTCTTTCCTTGATGGCGTCCAGTGCGACCGACACCTTGCTCGGGCTATTTCAATTTTTCCAAAATAACATTTATGTGCGGCATCGTCGGCTACGTCGGTAAACAAAAGGCAGCCCCTCTCATCATCGAGGGCCTTAAGCGTCTCGAATATCGCGGCTACGACTCCGCCGGCGTCGCCGTGCTGCAGAACGGCCGCTTCGAGGTCGCCAAAAAAATCGGCCGCGTGGCCAATCTCGAAATCGAGGCGGCGCGTCACCACAAGCTGACCGGCCACCATGGCATCGGCCACACACGCTGGGCCACACACGGCGGAGTCACCGACGCCAACGCCCACCCCCACGTCAGCAGCGACGGCCAAATCGCGCTCATCCACAACGGCGTGATCGAGAACTACGCCCAAATGAAGAAATTTCTTCTGACCAAGGGTTTCACCTTTCAGTCGGAGACCGACACCGAAGTGCTCTGTAACTTGGTCGCATACCACTACGCCAAGGAGCCGAAGGCGAGCAATGGCGACAGCCGTTTCGTCGAGAGCGTCAGGAAAACCCTCGGCCATGCCGAAGGCACCTACGGCGTCGTCATCATGGCGGTCGATGCGCCGGGCGAACTCGTTACGGCCCGCAAAGGCTCGCCGCTCATTCTCGGGCTCGGCGACGGCGAGAGCCTCGTGGCCAGCGATGTGTCGGCCATCGTCAGCCGCACGCAGAATGTGGTTTACCTCAAGGACGGCGAAATCGCTCATCTGACTGCCAATAATTTTTCCATCACGACGCTTTCGTCCGGCACGGTCGAGCCCGTGATCGACAAGGTCACATGGTCGATTGCCGACGCGGAGATGGGCGCGCACTCGCACTTCATGGAGAAGGAAATTTTCGAACAGCCCACCGCGCTCGAGAATGCGATGCGCGGCCGGTTCTCCGAAGACGGCAGCACGGCGAACTTCGGCGGGCTCAACATCTCCGCCAGCGAATTCCGCGGCATCGACCGCCTCATGTTCTGTGCCTGCGGCACGGCACTCCACGCCTGCATGGTCACCGAACACCAAATCGAGCGCTACGCGCGCATTCCGGTCGAGTGCGACTACGCGTCGGAATTTCGCTACCGCAACACGCCCCTTTTCCGGAACACGCTCTTCTTTGTCATGAGTCAGTCGGGCGAAACGATCGACACGCTCGCTGCCATGCGCGAAGCGAAGCGAAAGGGCTACAAGGTCCTCGCGATTAACAACGTCGTCGGCTCGACCATCGCCCGCGAAGCGGACGGCGGAATCTATCAGCACGTCGGCCCCGAGGTCGGCGTCGCCTCCACGAAGGCGTTTACGTCGCAACTCCTCATCGGCGCTATGCTGGCCCTCTACCTCGCCCGGATGCGGGACATGAGCTTCAGCGACGGCACGCAGTTCGTCGCGGCGCTCAAGGGCGCGCCCGACCTCGTGCGCAAGGCGCTGCTGCAAGCCCCGCACATCAAGGCCATCGCGAAACGGTTCGCGCAGTCCCCGGACATGCTTTTCCTCGGCCGCCTCGCCCTTTTCCCCATCGCGTTGGAAGGCGCGCTCAAGCTGAAGGAAATTTCCTACATCCACGCCGAGGGCTATCCCGCCGCCGAAATGAAGCACGGCCCCATCGCGCTGATCAGCCCGGAGTGCCCGAGCGTGTTCTTCGCGCCGAACAACGAAATCTTCAACAAAGTCGTTTCCTCGATGCAAGAGATCAAGGCGCGCAAGGGCCCGATCATCGCCATCATCACCGAGGATGCCGAACTACCCGAAGGTCTCGCCGACGAGGTCATCCGCATTCCGCAGTGCCACGAGGCCGTGCTGCCGATCGTCGCGTCGATTCCGGTGCAACTGCTCAGCTATTACATCGCGGTCGAGCGCGGGTGCGACGTGGACAAGCCGCGCAACCTGGCGAAGTCGGTAACGGTCGAATAAGGCGTGCCGGCGGAAACCGGCGGCGTTCAATTCGAGCGCGCCGGCACGGTCGCAATCAGCTGCGAGGGCGCGACCCTGAGTCCCGTCAGGTGACGCGCCACCGCCTCGTTGATCTGCGCGATCACGGCGGGATTTTCCCTGGCGCGGTCAACTCGCTCGCTCGGGTCTTCACCGAGATGGTAGAGCTGGGGTGGGTCGTGCGGCTCGGGCTGATCGGCACCGTAGCCGGAGCGCGTGATGAAATGCGCCTTCCAGAGTCCGAGCCGGGCCGCATAGAGCTTGGACCCGCGATAATAGACAAACACCTCGCGCGCCACTTGGCCGGTGTCGAACAGCAGCGGCGAAATGTCGAGCCCGTCAATCGGTCGGTCGGCCGGCAACGTCGCGCCGCCCAGTTTGGCGCAAGTCGTGAAGAGATCCATTGTGGTCGCGATCTCGTGTTGCAACACGCCGGCCGGGACGCGACCGGGCCACCACGCAATGCCGGGCACGCGCATGCCGCCCTCCCACGTTGAGCCCTTGCCTTCACGAAACGGTCCGGCCGAGCCGCCGTGGTGGTTGAAAATCAGCCACGGGCCGTTGTCGCTGCTGAACACGACGAGCGTCTTTTTATCGAGTCCCTCGGCGCGCAGGGCGCCGAGGATTTCGCCCACGCTCCAGTCGATCTCCTCCACCACATCGCCATAGACGCCCGCGGCGCTCCGGCCGCGAAAGCGCTCCGAGGCAAACAGCGGCACGTGCGGAAAGCTATGCGCCACGTAGAGGAAAAACGGCGCGCCCTTCTTCTCGCGGATGAAACGCACCGACTCCTCGGTGTAACGCCGCGTGAGCTGCCGCTGATCGGGCTGTGCCTCGACAACCTCGGTCCCGCGGATCAACGGCGTGCGCCAGTAGGCGTTGTTTTCCTCGTAGAATTTGGGCCGGCCCTTGGGCGCGTCCGGCGCGGGCATCATATCGTTGGAAAACGGCATCCCGAAATAGGAGTCGAAGCCGTGATGCGGCGGCAGATGCTCCGGCAGATGGCCGAGGTGCCACTTGCCCACCATGCCGGTCGCATAGCCGCGGCTTTTCAGCAATTCAGGCAGCGTCACTTCGTCGCGCGGCAGCCCGCCGGAGGAGTTGTTGCGAAGGACCCGAAACTGGTCGTGGCACATGCCGCTGCGCACGGGATACCGGCCGGTCAGCAGGGCTGCGCGGCTCGGCGTGCATACTTCGGCCGTCGAGTAGAAATCAGTGAACCGCATCCCCTCCGCCGCCATCCGATCGAGATTCGGGGTGCGGATGACCGGATGGCCGTAGCACCCGAGATCGCCCCACCCGAGATCGTCGGCGTAAATGATGATAACGTTCGGCCGCCCGTTGCTCGCCGCACGGGAAAGCCCGCCGGCGAAAAACATGGCGAAGACCACACGGAGCAATCGGGGTGTTTTCATGAGGTGGGCCAAGGCTCGCGGGAACTCGCGGGTAATTCGAGCCCGGAAATCGCCGGCGCCGGCTCGCGCGCGGTCGAACAGTGCCCCGGAATTCCGATCCCCACAGCGCGAGTCATTCGCCTTGCGGGCCTGCAGCGCGGTTTGCATACAACCACGTTCCGCCGATGACCATTCACCCGTCCAAGGAAGCCTTCGCCACGCTCGCGACCCAGGGAAATGTAATTCCCGTCTACAGGGATTTGATGGCGGACTTCGAGACTCCGGTTTCCGCCTATGCGAAGCTCAAGGCCGCCGGCCCTTCCTACCTGTTTGAATCAGTCGAAGGCGGAGAGAATCTCGCGCGCTACAGCTTCATCGGCTGTCGCCCGCGCAAAATTTTTGCCTGCGGGCCAACCACCACCGAAGTGCGTCAGCCCGGACAGCCCACGCGCACCCTGCCAACTCCGGCGGATCCACTCACGCTCATCGAAGACGAGATGCGCGGACATCAGCCAGTAGCGGTGGCCGGCCTGCCGCGATTCACGGGCGGAGCGGTCGGCTTCATCGCCTACGAATATGTCACGCGGATAGAGGCGAGCGTGCCGGCGGTGGCGAAGGATGAGTTGGGCACGCCCTTGCTCTACTTCATGCTGTCCGATTCGCTCCTGATTTTTGACCGCGCGAAACAGACCCTCCGGCTTTGCGTGAACGCTCACGTGCGCGGCGATGCCGCCGCCGCCTACGCGGCCGCCATCGAGGAATTGCAGGCGCTCTACACCATGCTCCGCCACCCGAGCCAGCTCGCACCCGCCCCGCTGGTCAGCCCCGCGGTCCTCACGGTGCCAGCCGGGAATTTTACGCAGACTCGCTTTGAGCAGGTCGTCGAGGAAGGGAAAGAGTTCATCCGCTCGGGTGACATCATCCAGTTCGTGCCCTCGCAGCGCTTCACGCGCCCGTTCACCAAGGCTCCGCTCGATCTCTATCGGGCGCTCCGGACCGTCAATCCCTCGCCCTATATGTTCATCCTTGAGGCGGACGATTTTTCCATCGTTGGCGCTTCGCCGGAAGTCCACGTGCGGCTCACCGACGGGCTCGTCGAAATCCGCCCAATCGCCGGCACCCGCAAACGCGGCGCCACCCCCGCCGAAGATCTCGCTCTCGAAAAGGAACTCCTCGCCGACGAAAAGGAGCGCGCCGAACACCTCATGTTGGTCGATCTGGCGCGAAACGACATCGGTCGCGTGTGCAAATTTGGCAGCGTCAAGGTGCCGGAGATGATGGTCATCGAGCGCTACTCGCACGTCATGCACATCGTCTCCCAGGTCGAGGGCCAGATCGCGCCGGACAAAAACGCCTACGATCTGATGCGGGCGACGTTTCCGGCCGGCACCGTCAGCGGTGCGCCCAAGATTCGCGCGATGCAGATCATCGCCCAATGCGAGCCGTCCCAACGCGGCATCTACGCCGGCGCCTTGGGTTACGTCGGCTACGACGGCAACATGGACACCTGCATCATGCTCCGCACCGCCCTGCTGAAGGACGGAAAGATTCACATTCAGGCGGGTGCCGGCATCGTCGCCGACTCCGTGCCCGCCTCGGAGTATCAGGAGACGGTCAGCAAGGCCTCCGCACTGATCAAGGCCGTGGCGATGGCTGAACAATTCTGAGCGGCCACCGGCGGTGGGTGTGACGGGGTTGTTACCCTTTTGGCATGGGTGCGCCATGCTGCTGCGACAGAGTTGCACCCAAAAATGCGCTCAAGTGAGCATCTCCACCCGCTACTCGCTCGTAGGAGAGTTGGAACGAATTCCGCTCAGACGGGAACATCCGTTCGACTCATTCCTCTAACCATCCGGAGACCCACATCATGCCCACCAAAAACAAGTCGCTCCGCTCCTCGCACGCCACCCGCGATTTCTCCTCCAGCAGCGAGACCGCGACGACCGCCCTCGCTGGCTCCCCGCTCGACGCACCACCGTCGTTTCTTGAAAAAAACGACCGAACCGCCCCCGAGGCACCGATCCCTCATGGCGAGCGCAGCAACCTCCAGCTTTACCTCCAGGAAATCGGCAAGACCCCCCTCCTGACCATCGCGGAGGAGATCACGCTCGCCCGCCGCATCCGCCGCGGGGACAAGTCCGCCCGTGACCACATGATCTCGGCCAACCTGAGGCTCGTCGTGAAAATTGCGATGGACTACAAGGATTTTGGCCTGCCGCTGCTCGACTTGATTAGCGAGGGCAACATCGGCCTCATTAAAGCGGTCGAGCGCTTCGATCCGCGCAAGGGCGGGAAGCTCTCCACTTACGCCGCCTGGTGGATTAAGCAGTCGATCAAGCGCGCACTGGCCAATCAGAGTAAAACCATCCGCCTGCCCGTCCACCTCGTGGACAAGATCTCCAAGATGCGTCGCATGGCGATGAAGCTCACCGAAGACCTGGGCCGCGAACCGACCGATGAAGAGTTGGCCATCGAGCTGCAAATCCCGACCTCCAAAGTTGCGCACCTCAAATCAGTCAGCGTGCGCCCGGCTTCGCTCGATGCTCCCATTGGCGACGAGTCCGGATCATCGACGTTCGGCGAAATCGTCGGCGATGACAATGCCGTGAGCCCTTACGAGGGACTGCTCGAAAAAAATCTGAACAGCGATCTCAGCGAGATGGTCAACTCCCTCGATCAGCGTGAGGCGGAGATTATCAAGCTGCGCTTCGGTCTGGAGGGCCGCGACGAACTTACGCTCGAGGAAGTCGGCCGGAAATTCCACGTCACCCGCGAACGCATCCGCCAGCTCGAATATCTCGCGCTGACCAAGATGCGGAAGGCGATGGCGAAGAACGAAGCCGTCCACACCCAAGAGGAAATCGAAGCCGAGGAACGCCAGCGCGAGCGCATGGCCGTGATTCGCGAATTCGTCGAGAGCAAGACCAAGCACCAAGGCAAGGTCGGGCGAAATTGAAGCACCCGCTCAGCTGAAATCCGGCCCAACGCATCCGCTTGGTCAGTGCGGTCGCGCGGCCCACTGAAGGGCCCCTGAGATCACTTTCGCCACTGCGGGTTATTACTATGGGAAGGCCTACGTAAACCTCGCAGTAACATATATTGTCGGGGTTGCCGGCGCCCGTTACATGATGGGCGTTGAAACAAGGAATCGAATTCAACTCCGGCGACATTGCGCCCACGCCCTTCCCACGGGAGGCCATGGAGTCGAGCTTGGGACGTCGGTTTGAGGCTATCGCGACGCAACACCCCAATCGCATCGCCATTCGCACCACCAAATCGGGGTGGTCCTATGCCAACCTCAACCGTCAGGCCAATCGCATTGCCCATAGTTTGCTTGAGCGACGACGCAGGCCAGAGGAGCCGGTGGCCGTGCTCGTCGAATGCGGCGACATGCTCATCGCCGCGCTGCTCGGCGTCCTCAAATCGGGTCACATCGTTGTCCCGCTTGACCCTTCCTATCCCGAAGATCGGCTGGCTTCGATGTTGGCCGAGTCGGGGGCAGCGATCATCCTCACCAACTCCCGAAACGAGGCTCTGGCGTCGCGACTGCTCGGCTCCGCCCGGGGGCCCGTGAACCTCGAAGCCTTGGCACCGGGCCTGCCCGAGGACAATCCCCGCCACGACGTGGCACCGCAAACGCTTGCCTACCTGCTCTTCAGCTCCGGGTCGACTGGCAGGCCGAAAGGGATCGTGCATTCACATCAGAACGCGTTGCAAAACATTCGGAGCTACTCCCTGGCCCTGGAACTCAGCGCCGCCGACCGGATCATCCTGCTGCACTCGGTCAGTTTCTCTTCCGGAGTGAACGACGTCCTGTTCGCCCTCCTGAATGGAGCCACGCTCTACCCGTGGGACGTGAAAGCCCAAGGCCTCGATGCACTCGGGCCGTGGATGTCGGAGCACAAGATAACTGTGCTCAACTGGAGCCCGACGACCTACCGGCATCTGCTCGAATCCCTGCCAGCCGGCGTTCAGCTTTCATCCGTTCGGGTCGTCATGCTCGGCAGTGAGCCGGTCACCAAGCTGGATCGGGATCTCTATTGCCGCCACTTCTCCCCTGAAGCCCGGCTAGTCGTTCGGCTCGGAAGCACTGAATGCAACAACTACCGGCTTAATATTCTCAATCGCAATTCCCCCATTCCGAATGGAACGATCCCCGGCGGCTACGCCGTGCCCGACAAGGAGGTCTTGGTTTTGGATGAAGCCGAAATCCCGCTTTCCGTCGGCGAGATGGGCCAAATCGCGGTGCGCAGCCGCTACCTGTCTCCCGGCTATTGGAATCGCCCCGACCTGACCGAAGCGGCCTTTCGTCCCGACCCCGCCGGCGGCGATCAGCGCATCTATCTCACGGGCGACTTCGGCCGGTTGCAGCCCGACGGCTGCCTGGAGTATCTCGGGCGGAGAGACTCCCAGCTTAAGTTCCACGGGATTCGTATCGAAGCGTCGGAGATTGAACTCGCGTTGACGAACAGGGTCGATGTCCGCGATGCCGTCGTGATGGTTCACAACGACCAGGCTAACCACCAAGTCCTCGTTGCCTATGTCGTGCCGCGCACCCGGCCCGCCCCTTCGCCCCGCGATCTCCACCAGGCGCTGCTCGCGAAGCTGCCGCCTGCGATGGTGCCGTCGGCCTTTGTTTTCTTGGAAGCACTGCCACTGACACCGTCGGGCAAGGTCGATCGCCGGTCTCTTCCCACCCTCACGGTGGAGCACAAGACCGCCGGAAATTTCCTGGTCCCGGTCACGGCGACCGAGAAAACGCTCGCCGAACTCTGGGCGGCCCTGCTTCAGATCGCACAAGTCGGCCGCAGTGATCATTTTTTCAACCTTGGCGGCCACTCGCTCACGGCTGTGCGGATGCTTGCTAGGCTGCAGGCCACTCTCGCGCGCGAGATTCCACTGCGCGTGCTTTTTGAGGCTCCGACCCTCTCCGAATTTGCAGCGCGAATCGATGGATTGGTCGGTGCCTGCGTCGCGGAGCCAACGGGCCGGGTTCACTCGATCAGCGATGCGTCCCCGGCGCAGGGCGAAGGCGGGCGGCGGCCGCTGTCACCAATTCAGGAGCAGCTTCATTTCCTCCAGACGCTTGAGCCCCACAATCCCGCCTACAACGTCGCGACGTTGCTGAAGTTGAGCGGGCAGCTCGACTCGCTGGCCCTTGGTCGCGCGATGACCGAAGTGACGCGCCGGCACGAAATCCTACGTGCCGTGATCATCGAGCGCGACGGCCAGTGCGAACATCAAATCCATCCGCTCACTCCCCTCACGCTGCGCGCGGTCGATCTGAGCGACCTGCCGGCGGCCGGCCGCGAAGCAGCCGCCCGCGACGCGGCGGAGCGGGAGGCGGCCCGACCCTTCGATCTCAGCAACGGCCCGCTGGTGCGCACCCAGCTTATCCGACTCGATCCGCACACCCACTGGCTCGTGATCAATGTCCATCACATCGTATTCGACGGGGCGTCGACGGACATTCTGCTCGAGGAATTGGCGATGCTCTATTCGGCGTTTCTGGCAGGTCAGCCTTCCTCCCTCCCGGAGCCGACCCTGCAGTTCTCCGCGTTTGCGACGTGGCAACGCAAGCGCCTGGCTTCCGCCGAGCTGGCCCGGAGCCGCGAGCATTGGAAAAAACAGCTCACCGGCGCGCCGGCGCGACTCGATCTCCCGGTCGTCTTTCCCCGGGCCGCAGCCCGCCCTCATCCGGGGCGACGCCTCGCCTTCCGGCTCCCGCCGGAACGCATCCGGCAAATCCGGACCCTAGCACAGGAAGAAGAGGGCACGCCTTTCATGGTTCTGCTGGCGGCCTTTCAGCTCTTGTTGGCGCGCTACTCGCGCCAGGAGGACATTTGCATCGGCACCCCGCTGGCGGCCCGCAACCACTTCGAGACGGAACGTCTGATCGGATATTTCGCCAACACGGTCGTGCTGCGCGGAAACCTCGCCGGCAACCCGACGTTTCGCGAACTCCTCCGACGCGCCCGCGAAGTGGCGCTTGCCGCCCTGGCCCACGCCGAGACCCCGCTGGAACACGTCGTCGCAGCGCTCAATCCCGGCCGCGCCGCCGGCCAGACGCCGTTGTTTCAGGTGGCGCTCGTGTTCAACCAAGAGGCCCTGCTGGACCCTTCGTTCGGCAACCTTGCGGCGACGGCGGAACCGCTCCACAACGGCGCGGCAAAATTCGAGCTCACGCTGCTGCTGCGCACGCGGCCCGACGGAGTGCACTGCGCGTTCGAGTATCGCAGCGACCTTTTCTCCGCCGACTCGATCCGCCGCATGGCCGATCATTTTTCCCGCCTGGTCGAGCAGGTGGTCACGTGTCCGGACGCGCAGATCGAAACCTTCGATCTGATTTCGCCGGCGGAGCGAAAACAATTGCTCGTGACCTGGAACGACACCGCGCGGGAATTTCCGCGTGGGTTCTGCATTCACCACCTCGTGGAAGCGCAGGCGCGCGCAACACCCGCCGCGACCGCGCTGGTGGCCGGAGGCGAGCGCATCTCCTACGCCGCGATGAACGCGCGCGCCAACCAACTCGCGCACACCCTCCGGCGCGCCGGCGTCGGACCAGAATCCCTCGTCGGAATCTTTACCGACCGATCGACTGAAACGGTGATCGCACTGCTAGCCGTGCTCAAGGCGGGCGGTGCCTACGTGCCGCTCGATCCCAACTACCCCAAGGATCGACTTTCATTCATCGTCGAGGATGCCAACGTCGCTCTGCTGATCACGCAGGAGCGGCTTATTGCCCGGCTTCCCGAGCAGCGCGCCCCGGTGATCGTGCTTGAGACGGCGGACACCGCGTGCGAGTCCACCGCCAACCCGGGCAGCGAAGTGGCGGCCACCAATCTGGCCTACGTCATCTTCACTTCCGGTTCGACCGGCCGGCCCAAAGGCGTGGCGATCGAGCACCGCAGTGTCGTGGCCTTCATCGCGTGGGCGCAAACGGTGTTCACCGGCGCCGAACTGGCCGGCGTGCTGTTCTCGACCTCAATCTGCTTCGATCTCTCGGTGTTCGAGTTATTCGTCACGCTGAGCGTCGGCGGAAAGGTTATCCTGGCGGAAAACGCGCTTGAGCTCCCCGCCTTGCCCGCGGCTAGCGAGGTCACGCTGGTCAACACGGTGCCATCGGTCATAGCGGAGCTGATCCGAAATGGCCGGCTGCCTCATTCGGTGCGAACGGTAAACTTGGCCGGTGAGGCCTTGCCCACCGCACTGGTCGACCAGATTTATCAACGGTCAGCGGTGGCGAAAGTCTACGACCTCTACGGGCCGTCCGAG
>JBDSGI010000121.1:0-7181 GCA_039919035.1 Opitutaceae bacterium | reverse complement strand
CATTCGCACCCCTGAAAACGCGCGTTGATCCCAGTGGATTCTTCGCTGCGCTCAGAATGACATACCTTTTTTCGCCGCCCTCTTACACTTTCTCGTTCTCTCGCGGCGCCTCTCCGGCGCCGCTTTTTTTAGCCAATCAACCCGCTCAGGGCCTTGCTAATCTGGAACGCCGCCCGCACCGCGCCAAACGCGTCGATCAGTTCCGCTGGCGCGCACCCGCCGGGAAACACCACTTCGAGCGACGCCCCCGTGCACCGCACTTCCGCGTCGAGTCCCGCCACGGAAATCACGCACTCGCTACAGTCTGACGGGAAGCGCACGCTCAGGCCGCCCTCGCCGTCCAGCGCCTCAATCGCGTCGATCACCGCCTCGACGCGCACACCTTTCTTCAGCGCGAAGGAAATCTCGGTGAACTTGCCCGCAAATATTTGCGCGAACTCCTCGCGCCGCGCGAGCTGCGGGTCGGTGAGGTCACGCAGTGTCGTCGTCACCGCGTAGCACGCCGCTTCGCGCTCCTCCAGCGCGTAGAAAATCTCCAGCGTGAAATCTTTCGCCGTCAGCACCGCCAGCGGACTCGTAACCGTGAGCGCGACCTCCTTGCGCTTGTAGCCAAGCCCCGCGCGCACCGCTTGAAACAACCGCTCGGCCTCTTCCGCCAGTTCCGCGTCGCAGATTTTCCCCAGGAAGGCGTTGGTCGTGGCATTGGCCGCGTCCGGCAGCGTGTGATGCCCTTTTTTGAATCCGCCCAGTTTCTTCACCTGCCCGCCCGAGCGCCCGACAAACGCGATGCTCGCGATCACGCGGGAGGGAAGTGGATCGGCCATTTCCTTCGAGCAAACGCGTCTCTCTCGCCGCGCCAACCTCAAACCTCGCCCGCCCCCGCCCCCGCCCCGAGGCGCCGCTCACGTTTCTGGTGAAGGGGACGCGGCGGCCTCGTTGCGTGGGCCCGACCGCGGTGAGGGCATCGCGGCTCCAGCCGCTGCGCAAAGACCTCTGAGAAGCGAGGGCGGGCGCCAGAAAACTAAGCTGCGCCCCTCGCCCCACCGTCGCGGCGACGGTGGTAGGCCGCAATCAAACCCTCGCCGGATCGCGCCGATTGAGGCGCCTGATTACCGCAATCAGGCCGACGACGGCCAGCACTGGAATCCACAACGGCGCGAGCGCGGCCACCACGCCTACCGCGACCGCGAGCACGCCCGCCAGCGCGGACACCCCCGCAATCATAAGCACGCCCACCGCCAGCCCAAGCACACAGCCCGCCGCCAGCGTGAGCGGCAGCAGCTTAATCGCTACAAGGACCAGCACCACGAGCAGGAATATTTTCAGAAACGAGTTCATGCCGACGAAAACCCGGCACGGTGCGAAAAGTTGCAGCGAATTTTTTTCAGGAAGGAGGGAAAACTTACTCGTAGCCCCACTTCCGCGCCCACGGGTCTTTGGTCGCGAGCTGGAACGTCTTCAGTTTCGCCAGCAACTCCGCCTTGAGCGCCTGCTGCGCGGGACGTTCGGCGAGGTTGTCGATCTCGTCCGGGTCACGCTCGAGATCGTAGAGTTCGAATTGCGGGCGGTGGAGAAAATGTTCGATCGAGCGGCGACCGAACATACCGCCGCCCGCCTCCACTGCGCTGATCCACGTAGGCGACTTGATGAGATCGAGCGCCGAGGGATAAGTGAGGCCGGACGCGAAGTTCACGATCAGTTTGTGGGTGCGCGTACGCACCGCGCGCATCGGGTAATACATGGTGACCTCGTGCAGCGTGTGCGAAGCGTAGATCTCATCCCAGCCGCGCAGCGCGGCGCCCGCGAGACCGGCGCGGAACGAGCGGCCGTCACAGTCGCCGGCGGTGGCTGGCGCGCCCGCCACATCGAGGAGCGTCGGAGTGATATCGGCCCACGTGACCATCGCGGGCTGCACCGCGCCGGGGCCGCGAAAGCCCGGCGGGCGCACGATGAGCGGGAGGCGAATGCCGGGCTCGTAGAGTGTGGTCTTCGCGCCGGGAAACGCCGCACCGTTGTCCGAGAGGTAAACGATGAGCGTGGAGTCGTATTTGCCCGCCGCCTTCAGTAGCGCGATGAGGCGACCGATGCCCTGGTCGAGGCGCGCGACCGCCTGATAATATTCCGCGATCTCGGCGCGGCACGCGGGGGTGTCGGGCAGCCACGCGGGCACCACAACCTCCTCGGGTCGAAAGACGACCGGCGTGATGCCAGGGTAGCCGGCCGGCCGGTTGCCGAACGAGTTCGGTTTCGGCCAGGTGTCGAAGGTCGGCCGGCCGTCGGGTAGCACGGCATTGGCGCGGTGCGGATCGTCGGTCGCGAAGTAGAGAAAGAATGGCCGCGCATCGTCCGCCTCGATCACGCGGCGCGATTGCTCGGCCATTTCCACGGGGCTGCGGCCGATGGTCGCGGGATCGTTGGCTGCGCCGGCGGAGAGCACGGTTTGAAACGCATAGACCGCCTCGGGGGCGACGTGGAATTTGCCGATGCGCGCCGTGCGATAGCCCGCCGCCGCGAGGCGCACGGGCAGGCTCCGCACACTGTCGTAGGATTGGAAATGATGATCATCGTGCTGGAGACCATACATACCGTTGCGGTGGTTTTGCTGGCCAGTGAGCAGCACCGAGCGCGACGGACTGCAGCTCGCCGTGGTGCAAAACGCCTCGGTGAACCGCGTGCCGTCGGCCGCGAGGGCATCGAGGTGCGGCGTTTTCACGACCGGATTGCCGTAGCAACCGAGCGCCTCGCGCCCGTGGTCGTCGGAGACAATGAGCACGATGTTCGGGTGCGGGGCGGCCGCAAAGACCGGCGCCATGACCCACAAGAAAAGACCGAGAAAAAACGGGAGACACATGAGAATGAAAACACTCTGAGGACACTGGCCCCCGAGCGTCGCGCAAAATTTCATCTCCAGCCCACGTCTAGAGGAGAAGCCGAGGCGGCCGCGCTGACCGGGTTGAATGAAAGCGCCTCGACAAACGCAGAGGGTCTTGACGCCCCGCGACCCGTTTGGCCCGCCGCAACCCTAGAACCGCCCGCTGATCCCAGCGGTGACGGTGCTGCCGTTGACGATCGTGCGGGCCATCTGGTTACGCACTCCACGGTAGAGGCGTTGCGGCTCGTTGAAGAGGTTAGCAACGTCGAGCGTGAGGCCGAGCGTGGGGCGGAGCTGGTAGCTCAGGCCGACGTTTACCGTGCGGAAGGGGAAGCGGAAATAGTTCCGGCCCGGGAAGGTGGCGTTGTAGGAGTCGATGTAGTCGCCGGTGTAGTTGTAGAGGACGCGGGCACCGAAGCTGCGGTAGCGCCAGTTAAGGCCGAAATTAGCGGCCTCCGGAATGAAGCCCGCAACTTTGCCGGACGACAGGCTGGTCGCGCCGCCGAAATTACCATGCGCGTCGAGGTGCGTGTAGTTGGCATTCACGCCGAGACCCTTGAGCGCGCCGGGGAGAAAGGTGAACTGCTGCTGATAGCTGAACTCCCAGCCCTGCACGATGGCGGTGCCGGCGTTGAGCGAAGTGAAACGAGTGAAGCCGGCATATTCGCCGTTGTAGCCGTTATCCGTGCCGCTCGGAATGGTGCCAGTGTTGATACCGGTGACGATGTAATCGCGGATTTCCTTGTGAAACCAGCCGACGGAAAGGGCGCCGACGGGTTCGAAGTAATACTCGAGCGTGGCGTCCCAGTTGCGCGCCGTCTGCGGGAGGAGGCTGGGATTGTTCACGCTGAGGGACTGGGCGTTCTCGTTGATGGTCTCGTTGGGCATAATATTAGTGATGCCGGGGCGGCCGAAGCTGGTGGACCAAGTGACGCGCGCCTTCAGGTCCTTTGTGAGATCGCGGCTGAGATGGATGCTGGGGAATGATTTCGTGTAGCTACCGTTGAGCCGGCGGAAGGTGCCGGCGTAGTCACGCTGCGCCGAGCCGATCGGATCGGCGAGCTGCTGGGCGGCGGTGCTGCCCTGGCGCGCGCGCACGTAGCCCCAGCCCTCGGTCTCGGTCTTTTCAGTGCGGACCCCGGCAAGGAACCCATTTGCGCCAATCTTACCCTGCGTCATGAGGTAGCCCGCCGTGACGGTTTCCGTGGCCTGACGGTAGCCGGTGAAGCGGGTCTGCTCGCGATAGTAGTTGTCCTCGCTCCACAGCGCGGGCTGGAGCGGCTTGCGCTCGTTAATGAGCATGGAGGTTGTCCACTGCGGGATGAGCCGGCCGGTTTTCACGCGGTCGAACGTGATCATCGTCGGATCAGCGGGCAGCGGGCCGGTGCCGACGTAATTCCACCGTTTCGATTTGTTGAAGGTATGAACTTCGAGTTCCCGGTAGTTGCCGCCGGCCTTGACGAAGATGGGCTGGCCCGCGAGCAGCTGATAACGGGCGTTGAAGCGGGCCTCGCGCACGTATTGGTCGTTTTCGCTGTCGTTGTTCTGGAGCACACTACTCGGGCGATAATTGTCCGGGTTGGTCATGTCGGCGCCCGCAGTCTGCGTGAAGGTGGGGTGCAAATCATTGCGTGAGCGGTCGAGGATCCAACCGACGTTGGCGAGGCGCATCGTGAGTTCGCCGCCTTGGCCGCTGCCGTTGTTGAGGTGCGTGAGGCCGAGGGAGCCGTTATAGTCGAGAAAGAGCCGGCCGAAGTCGGTTTCGCCACCTAAGTCCACGCGGCGCATGCGGACGAAGTAATTATTGGGCCCGCGGTTGGTGACATCGATGCGGGAATTGGCCGTGGGCAGGACGCGCGTGACGACATCGGTGTAGCCGGGCGCAATGGCGGCGTTGGCGAGGTCGTTGGTGCCTTGGTTGGCGTAGGCGCGGGTGAGGTAGCGCCGGCGGAAGGACTCGTTATTGTAGTTCAACGTGGTGTTGAGCGAGAGCTTCGTGCGCGGAGAGAGGCGGTAGTCGGTCTTGACGTTCACGCTACCTTGCTTGCGGTTGTTGGTGTTGTCGAAGGTGGTGTAGTCCCAGAGGTAGGCGGGCGTCGCGGCGGTATTCTGAAAATCGCGATCGGTCTGGAAAAAGCCGACGGCGTTTTCGCTGTAAAACAAGTTGGCGGCGACGCCGACATTACGGTTTCCGCCAAAGACATCGAACACTTCCTGGTAGGCGAGGGTAAGCAACGGGTGGTTGCGATGCTGCTCGCGCAGCGGAATCTGCTCGGTGAACGACGGAGCGCTGCGCACCGTGGCGCTGTAGGTCACACGGCGGCGCTCCTTCATGCTGAGCGGGGAGCGGCTCTTGAGGTTAATGTTGCCGCCCAGGGAGTCGGCGTTCTGGTCGGGCCGGTGGCCCTTGGTGAGCTCGAGCTGGTCGAACATCGTGCCGGAGATGCTCTGCATCTCGAAGGCGCGGCTTGTGCCCAGGCTCGTGACGAGCGCGCCGTCGATCGTGACGGTGTTCAGCCCGGCGCCCATGCCACGGATGTTGAAGCTGTAATTCAAGCCCTCGTCGGTCGGGCTGCCCGCGACCCCCGGCAACCGCATGACGACTTCTCCGACGCTCATGTTGGGCAGGTTGCCGTAAGAATCCATCGCGACGATGTTCTTCACGTTTTCGGCATTGCGCTGCGCCGTGATTGCCGCGGCGCTGCCTTCGCGTTCGCCCGTGACCTTGAACGCATCCAGCCGGTAAATGCCCGACGTAAGATCGAAGTCGCGTGTGGCGTTCTTCCCAGCGGAGAGCGTTACGACGGACTTCGCCGCGTCGAGGCCGATGTAGGTGGCCACGAGCTCGTGCGTGCCGGCGGGCACATCGATGAGCGTATAACGGCCAGTGATGTCGACGAGTGTGGTGCGACCGAGCGCCGGAATCTCAACCTTGGCACCGGGCAGGAGATTTCCGGTCGCCGGGTTACTCACGGTGCCGGAGATGGCGGCGGTCTCAGCCGCACGGGCCGTCGGCAGCAGGAGCATGAGGACAAGCAAGGCCAGCATCCGGCCAAGAAGCGTAACGGGGATTTGGTGGATTTTCATGATCAGGGAAAAATCATGTGGCTATCAGCAGGGCCGAAGCCGCAGGGTAAGAGAGCGGGCGGACTCAACGAAACCTCTCTGAAGCCGTCGATTCTATTCGGGCCGTGACGATGGCCACGCCCCCGCAAGGATCACAATACCGGCGCGCCCCGCTCGGGGCTTCCGTTGTTTGTCTCTTCGTAGTTTGCTCTCCGAGTCGTCGCTCGAACACAATATCTCTAGACCCTCATTTGAACCTCGCCGACCCCCTTCCCGTCGTCGCTGCCGCGATCTTCGATCGCGGCGGGCGAATGCTCATCGCGCAGCGGCCCGCAGCAAAGCATCTAGGGCTGAAATGGGAATTCCCCGGCGGCAAGGTGGAGGCCGGCGAATCCGCCGAGCAGGCGCTCGTCCGAGAAATCCGCGAGGAGCTGGGCTGCGATATTTTTATCCGCCGCGCCCTGCCCTGCTTCACGCACGACTACGGCACGGTGGTGATCGAAATGATGCCGTTCATCTGCGAGCTCACGCCCGCCAGCCCGCCACCCCACGCCGGCGAGCACGTCGCGCTCGCCTGGATCACACTCGCCCAATTACCAACCTTCGACCTCGCACCAGCCGACTGGCCGGTCGTCGAGGCGCTGAAGCAAATCGATTTGAACCCAAGCTAACGTCGGAAACGAAGAGTTGATGCCCGGAGATCGAATCTTCGTTCCCTTCGTTTTCTTCTGTTCACCTCGGCGTTCAGTCCGCGCCGCGCTCGACACCCGGCATCGCCAAGTCTCAGCTCCTGACCCGCCCATGCCGCCCGAGCCCTTCGCCTTCGAAACCGTTTCCCGTCTACCCGCGCCCGGCGACAACGTCGCCATCGCGATTCGCCGGCTGGAGGCTGGCACCGTGGTGGACTTGCCCGGCGGACCGCGCGCCTTGCCGCACACCGTGCTGGAGGGCCACCGCTTCGCGGTGAAACCGATCGCCGCCGGCGAGGCGCTGCTCTCGTGGGGCCTGCCGTTCGGTTTCGCGCTCACCGCGATCGCTCCCGGCGACTACGTGAGCAACGCCTCGATGCTCGCCGCCCTCGCCGTCCGCGAGATCGGCGCGGCCCGGCTGCCCGCGCAGGCGAATTTCCGCGACGCCGACGAAACCTTTCAACTCGACGAACGGCTCATCCAACCGGCGCCGGCGGTCGCGCTCGCGAATCCGTCTCGCACGTTTTCCGGCTACCGCCGGCCCGGGGCGCGCG
>JBDSGI010000120.1:0-5989 GCA_039919035.1 Opitutaceae bacterium | reverse complement strand
ACGCGAGCACCCGCTTCAACGACGGCTTCGAATTCGGCTTCGGCGCCGAGATTGGCATCAGCACCGACCGCCTCCACGCCCGCGGCCCCATGGGCCTGCCCGAACTCTGCAGCTACAAGTATCTGATTGAGGGCACGGGTCAGGTGCGGGGTTGAGTCATCGAAATCCACCGTCACCGATAGACTTCCCTCCGATGGCGCACGCGGTTGATGCGCACGATACGGACTTCGTCGGCGATTTCATAGACCACGCGTTAGTCACCCACCCGAATGCGCCAGTGGTTTTTCCCGCCCGCGAGTTTCCGGCAACCATGGGGCCGCGGGTTCGACCCGAGCGACGTAATCGAAGCTACGATTCGTTCATGCACGGCGACCGAGAGACGACCGAGATCTTTCTCCGCCGCACGCTCAAGCAAGACCCGATACATGGTCAGTGACGCGGCCGAGTGGCGAGATAGTCTTCCAGCGGGCGGTAGTGCAGCGACTTCCGACGGGCGGGTTTGAGCGCCGCTACATCTTCCGCTTCTTCGACCCGCTCCAAAAGTTCCTGATAATCCTTAATCGGGAGAATCACAGAGACGGGCTTGCCCTTGCGCGTCACGATCTCGGGTTCGGGAAATGCGGTCTTCATAGCAGTGGCTAATTTGCTCAGGTCGACGGAGCAAACCTGATTTCGCTTTCACGTCGAACGTCCAGCTTGGCGCTTACACCCGCGCACAAAAAAAAGGCGGACCATGCGGTCCGCCCTTTGCGCCGGGTTCGCCGGCTAATATTTCTACGCGGGTGATGCGCTCAGGCGATGTCGCCCTTGCCCCAGCCGCGGCGGTAGGTCGGGTAGAGCAACGCGTCGGCCTCGGGCAGGCTGGTGCGCATCGCCACCGGGTCCCAGGTAAACTTCTTGCCGACGAGGATCGATACGGTGCCGAGACAGACCATCTCCGTAAAGGGCACCGAATACTCGAAGTTGGAGCCGGCCGCGAGCGGGTTGTTGGCGCGGATGGCCTTGATCCATTCGATGTGCGGATTGCCGATTGGGTCGGGACGCGGAATCGTCTTCGGCGGGAGTTTGCCGCCATCGACCAATTCCTTGTGGAGCGACTCGGGGATGAAGCGCGGGCTGTTGCAGTAGTCGTTACCGTCGTAGACGGACGCCTTGCTACCCATCAGCAACTGACCGCCGTGGGAGAGGACGCGATCACCCATCTCCGCCGGCTTCGCCGGCTTTTCGCCGCCCTCATACCAAGTGAGCTTCACGGGCGGCATCTTACCGCGGGCGGGGAACTGGTATTCCACGACGGCGGACTTCGGGTAGGTGATATTGTTAGCGCCTTCGATCTTCTTCAGTTCGACGCTCGTCGGCGCCCCGAGTTGGAGGCCCCAATAGGCCGCGTCCATCAAGTGACACGCCATGTCGCCCAACGCGCCACAGCCGTAGTCCTGGTAGCCGCGCCACTTGAACGGATGAATCGCGCTGCTGTAGGGACGCTCTTGCGCGCGCCCGAGGAAAAGGTCCTGCGAAAATCCTTCCGGCGGAGTCTCGGCCTTGGGCCATTCCGTCAGGCCTTGCGGCCAGACCACGTTGTAAACCTCCTTGCCATTCCGCATCACGTTCGCGGCCGAACGATTCGTCCAGATATTCGCCTCGCGCACGTCGCCCAGCAGGTCGGCATTGATCCACTCCTTCACCAGCCGGATGCCCTCCATCGAGTGGCCTTGGTTGCCCATCTGCGAACACACGCCATTCATGCGCGCCAGGCGCAGGAGTTCGCGCGCCTCACCGACCGTCTGCGTGAGCGGCTTCTGGATGTAAACGTGCTTGCCCATCATGATCGCCATGTAGGCGGGCAGGAAATGCATGTGATCGGGCGTGGCCACCCCCACGGCGTCGATCTGGTCGTCCATCTCGACGAGCATTTTCCGAAAGTCCTTGTAGCGTTTCGCATTCGGGAAGGTCTCGAAGAGCTTAATTACGTTGGGCCGCGTGTGATCGATATCGCAGATCGCGACGACCTCCTCGGCTTGGTGCGCCATGATATCGCTGAAGCCCTTGCCGCCGCAGCCGATCTGCGCGACGCGGACTTTGGCGCCCGCGGCGATCGGGCGGGGCTTGCGGGGATTTTTGACGAGGCTCTGGCAGCCCGGAAAAGCGAGCAGCGCAGCGACGGTGGCGGAAAATGCGACGAAGTCGCGACGAGTGAGGTGAGTTTGGGACATGGGGAGTTAAACTGAATGGAGCGAGACGCGCCCGAAACGACGGGGTTGCGCGGAGATTTTTCCAATCCCATGCGGCGTGCAACCGGATATTTGATCATTTTCTCCGGGCTTGAGCCGGTGTTTCGGAGTGGCGGTCACGTCGCTCGCCGCTACGACGGTCCGATGCAACTGACGAAACACTGGGCCGCCCAACTCGACGACTACGCGATCGATCTCGCGTGGTCCCCGGACGGCACGCTGCTCGCCGCCGCCAGCGCCGCCGGTCCAGTGTCGATCTTCGCTCCCGGCGACGGCGCGCGCCGCCACGTTCTCCCCGGCCACGATAACGGCACCAACTGTCTCGCGTGGCAGCCGGGCGCCATCGCGCTCGCCACGGGCGGGCAGGATGGCGCCGTGAAATTCTGGGATGCCGCCGCCGGCCAGCACACCGCCACCGCCAAGCTCGGCGCCGCGTGGGTCGAACACTTGTGGTGGGTGCTGCGCGCCGGCTCCTCGCCCCTGCTCTTCGCCGCCGCCGGCAGAACGCTCGCCGCCATTTCGGCCGATGGTTCAATCGCGAACACCTTTCCTCCCGCGCCCAAAACCATCACCGCCCTCGCCGCGCCCGCAGGCGGCGGCGTTGTCGCGGCCGCGTGCTACGGCAGCGTCACGCTCTGGGACGCCGACGACTTCATCGCCCAAAAGGAACTCCCTTACGCCAACGGCATTCACGCCCTCGTCTGGTCGCCCGACGCCAAATGGCTCGTCTCCGGCAATCAGGATCCGAGCGTCCACCTCTGGATTCCGGAGCAGGACATCGAGCTCCACATGAGCGGATACGAGGGCAAGGTGAAGTTCCTCTCCTACGATCACTCCTCGCGCTGGCTCGCGACGAGTGGCGGCCGCGAAGCGTGCATCTGGGATTGCGCCGGCGCCGGGCCCGAGGGGCGCGAGCCCGCGATGCTCCCGCACGAGGCGCCCGTTTGCGCCGTCGCGTTTCAAAACACCCACGGTCTCCTCGCCACGGCCGCGCAGGATGGCACCGTCCAACTCTGGAGCCCCGAGCGCAAACAACCCCTCCGCGCCACCGTGAAGATGCCCACGCCCGCCACCAAACTCGCCTGGTCCCCGGACGACCGCCAGCTCGCCATCGGTTCTGAAAAGGGTTCGGTCTACGTGCTGAAGTGCGAGGCGTAACGCGCGTCTCCGCGCTTTCCCTCGCGCCGTGCCCCTCAACAATCCCACGATTCGCTCACTCGCCGCCGGGCTGGGCCTTTCGCGCGCCACCGTGGCGGAGGCACTACGCGGCTCACCGCGTTTCAGCGCGGAGACGATCGTGCGGGTCCGTGAAGCCGCGCGGGCGGCCGGCTATCGCCGTAATCCACTCGTCGACGCCATCATGTCCGAGATCCGGCGTTCACGCCAAAAACAATTTCGCGGCGTGCTGGACGCGATCGATCTCAACCGCCCGTTTCGTCCGGCCAGCAACCAATATGATCGCCTGCTGATTTAAGGCGCGCAGCAGCGGGCGCAGGAGCTTGGTTTCAAAATCGACGCCTTCACGCCCGGTGGAAACGCCGCTGGACTTCGCTCCCGCCGCACCCGCGCTCGGACGGGATTGCTTACCGCGAACCCGCGCTCATCGTCCGCCACGCACTGCCGACCCCATGAAAACCCTTCGCTCGCTCCTCGTCCTCGCCTCCCTGCTGTTCACCGTCGCGACCGCCGCCGATGCCCCCTTCGAGGCCGCGTATCGCGCCTCGTTGCTCAAGAGCTTCGAGGAATCCACCGGCAAGCTGCTCAGCCTTGCCGAGGCCATTCCGGAGGCGAACTACGGCTGGCAGCCCATGGAGGGCGTCAGCACCGTGGGCGACATCCTCGTGCACGTCACCGAGACCCACTACGCCCTCGCCGAGCGGCTCGGCACCAAGCCGCCCTCGGGCATCGACCGAAAAAAGATGAGTGCCGCCATGCGCACGAAGGCCGAGGCCATCGCGGCCACCAAACGCTCCGTCGAATTCATGGCTGGCGTGCTGGCCGCGATTCCCGCCGACTCACTCCTCCCCGAGGTCAATGTCTTCGGCGCCAAGGTGCCAAAGCTGCGCGTGACCCTCCTGCCCCTCGACCACGCCCATGAGCACCTCGGCCAGTTGATCGCCTACGCGCGGATGAACCGCGTCGTCCCGCCTTGGAGTAAATAGCCGACCGCGCGTCGCTGGAGTAGTCCTCGTCCACGCTTGCGAACTGCCCCGAGCGCGCCGGGGCGTCCACCCTCCTCGTGGAGCGGCGCCGGCGACTTCACATTTGCGGTTGGACAACCTTCCGCGCTCGCTCGCGGCACGCTAGATCGATGCGAACATCCTACTCGGCGGCTTCGTGATTTCCGGCAGGGGCGAACAAAACCGCCCTCATCCGCGTCAGCTATCCTACGCCACCAATGGCGTCTGAAGCGCTCTGTCGCGCGCCACAACGGGCTCCGGGATTCCTTCAACAACCTGCGGCGCTTTCGGCTCGGGACCGCGTTCAGCTCTGTCACCGGCAAGGCAGACTCAGACGGTCCATTCCTCGGCTTCGAAAATGGGCGGTGCCGCGTCGGCCAAGGCCGTTTTTCCCGGCATGCACACCACTCAGAGCCTAGCGACGTGGTTCGGCGTGAGCGACCGTAACCCCTCCCTATTACTCCCCAACATCGGCCGCTTGCCAGCACACCCGACCCAACTTAGCTCCGGTCTCTCTCGGTTCACTCCAACTCAATTCCCATGAGCAAAAAAATCATCGCAGTGCTCGGCGCCACCGGCGCCCAAGGCGGCGGACTCGTCCGCGCCATCCTCAACGATCCCACCGGCGGTTTCGCCGCCCGCGCCATTGTCCGCGATCCGAAATCGGAAAAAGCCCGGGCGCTTGCCGCCCTCGGGGCCGAGGTCGTCGCGGGCGACGTCGACGACGAAGCCAGTCTCCACCGCGCCTTCGCGGGCGCTCACGGCGCGTATTGCGTCACGTTTTTCTGGGCGCACTTTTCCCCGGAAAAGGAAATTGCCGAAGCCGCCGCCATGGCCCGCGCCGCCAAGGGAGCCGGCGTGAAGCACGTTGTTTGGTCCACGCTGGAGGACACCCGCAAGTGGATTCCGCTCTCCGACTCCCGCATGCCCACGCTGCAAGGGAAATACAAAGTCCCTCACTTAGACGGCAAGGGCGAGGCCAATGCCGAATTCACGCGCGTCGACGTGCCCACGACCTTGTTCTACACCTCGTTCTACTGGGAAAACCTCATCTATTTTGGGATGGGTCCACGCAAGGGCGAGGATGGCAAACTTGTCTTCGCGCTCCCCATGGGCGACCGGAAGCTGCCAGGAATCGCCACGGAGGACATCGGTCGCTGCGCCTACGGCGTGTTCAAACGCGGCGCCGAGTTCATCGGCAAGTCCGTCGGCGTCGCCGGCGAACATCTCTCGGGCGCCCAGATGGCGGCGGCGCTCGGTCGCGCGCTGGGCCAACCGGTCGCTTACTATGCGACGCCGTTCGACGACTTCCGGAAGCTCGGCTTCCCCGGTGCCGATGACCTCGGTAATATGTTTCAATTCAATCACGACTTTGCCACGGATTATTGCGGTCAGCGCAATCTTGCGACCTCCCGCGCGCTCAATCCGGCGCTGCAAACGTTCGACGCGTGGCTCGCCGCCAACAAAGTGCGCATTCCGATCCAGTAGCTCGGCCGCGCCACGGCGTGTCCTGAAGCAACGAGTGCACGCGGGGGCACGGGGCAACTGGCGCAAAGGCGTGGGAGCGAAAAAACCACT
>JBDSGI010000119.1:0-4859 GCA_039919035.1 Opitutaceae bacterium | reverse complement strand
CCCCCCCGCCAACGAGCACATCAGCCACGTGAAAATCAAAGCCCGAGGTCGCCTACGATCTCAGCCGCGGCGCGTTCGCCAGTCTCAACCGCACCGTTGAGATAACCCTGCGAATCGATCGAGGTGTGCTCGCCACAGAAATGCGCGTTTCTTTCCTGGACACCCTCGATGCCTGCGAATGCGGTGTATTGCCCCTTCTTCCAATAAGCATAGCTGCCGCGCGTGAACGGAGAGGTTTGTCCCCAGTAATCGACGGTCGCACGCTGGTTGAAATACGCCCCCAGTCCGGGAAGGACCGGCTCAATCTGGGCCAGAAATGCAGCCGCCTGGGTAGCGGGCGTGCCGGCTTTCAAGTCTTCCGCGTGATTACCGCCGGAGTAGCCCACCAAAATCCCCGCTGCGCCCGGCTGCGCCCGAGTCACTTCCCAGGACGCTTGATAGCCTGTGCTGGCAAAGGTGTCGCCGTTGCCACCCAGCGTCACCCAGTGGCGGCGGGAAAACTGCAGGTTCAGCTTTGCATTCGATCCCATGGGCAGTTCATCGATGGCAGTGAGTTTCAACGGGCTGAAACCCGCGGCGCTGATGTCGACGACGTTGCGCAGGATCGAAAACGGCAAGGCAAACACTACCTTGTCCGCCGCGACATCGTGCATGCCCTGCGCATTTTGAAACGTTAGCGTGTAGGCGCCGCCCGCCGTGCGCCGCGCGGCAACCAGCGATTCCCCGGTCACGACCTGGCCGGAGAGCACCGAGACCAAGGTCGACACAATGCGATCATTGCCGCCGCGCACATGGAATTTCTCGTTGGAGGCTCCGAAGAGGTTAAACTGGCCGGGGCTGTTGTAGGCCAGCAGGTAGATCAAGTTGAGCGCACTCTGAGTTTCCGGCTCGGCGCCATACTCGATGTTGTAGCCCACCTCTAGCAGCTGGCCGAGCCGGGAATTCACCCCACCCGGGACGCTCTCAATAATCCAATCGCGAACTGACATCTGATCGAGCTGCCGTCCGCGCGCCGTCGAACGATTGTAGAGCGTCGGATACCCCGCCTCGGAAAGATCGCGATGCAGCTTCTGCCAGATCGCCTTTAGATCGTTTGTCGCCTCGCGATAGCTATAACGCGCCTGGCCGAAATAGAAAAATGGCTCCGAACCGTTCGGCTCCGCCGCGAGCAAATTATCCAGCGGAAGCCTCAACTCCTGCGCCAAGTGACGAATGTTGACGTGCCCCTGATCAATCAACTCTCCACCGTGTTCCGCGATTTGATTTTCGCGAAAATCGTTCCGCCTCGTCCAGCATCGGCCGCCCACGCGGGAATTCGCCTCATACAAAGTGGCGTCCAGTCCCGCCTGCTTCAGCCGATAGGCACACGTCAGGCCGGCCAGACCGGCTCCAACCACCACCACCCGCGCACCCGAACGGGATGGCTTTGCCGCGCGCAGGAACGGTGTCGCCGCCACGGTAGCGGCTGCTGCCGCGGTGCCGATGAACTGGCGCCGGGAAATCGAAACCGCGCACCGCTTCTCGTTTAGTTCCGCTTCGTCAAGTCCGGTCACGGCGGACGCGCGGGCGACCGTGGCAATGCGACGCAAATTCTGAAAAAATGGGGTGTGGGCCATGGCAACGAATGCGCGATGCTGGCCGCGAGCACCGTCCGAATCGACGTTAAAAAGGGCCGGATTCCGCCCCTTAGTTCGTCGTTTCCCTCTCAAGCACGCGCAACGCCGCCGCCAGATCCGCGTCACGCCCGGCGCGCAGGTCCGCGAGCGTGCGGGCGACAGGCACGTCGGGCTCGACGCCGTCGCCCTCCAGGCGGCGTCCCTTGGGCGTCACGTAGTCGAAACGGCTGAGCTGCAACTCGCCGCCATCGGGCAATGAACTAAACCAGCTCGCGAGCACGGCACCGGCGGTTTTCCGCCCCACAATCGTCGCCCGCCCATGCTCCTGCAGCACGGCGGAAAAAATCTCGGCGGCGCTGCCCGTCGCGCCATCGACCAGCACCGCCACGCGGCCCGCGTAGCGTGCCGAACCTATCTGCCATGAGTTCTTGCCGCTCCGATAACCGCCGCGCGTGATGAACGCCCCGCAATCGACCGATCGGTCGAAAAACTCGCCGATGCTGATGCCGAGGGAAATCGTGCCGCCACCGGGATTGCGCCGCAGATCGACCACGACGCCGGGTGCCTCGCGGTGGGCCTTGAGCTGGTTGCTCAGCCAGCGACGGTCCGTGGTGTCGAAGCCATCGAAGCGCAGGTAAACGAATCCGCCCGGGAGCACGCGCACGTCCTGCCGCGGCTTGATTGAAAGGACGCGGGCCACGAGGGGAAGCTCCACCGGCTGATCATTTGCATCGAGGAAGTTCCACTGCGCGACCTCGCCGTCGCGGGGATGAAAATCGTTGCGCTCACCGAGCGGCTCGCCGTTGCGCGCCACGACGATCCAGCCGGGTTTCACCCCCGCTACCTCGGCCGGACTACCGGGCAGCAATTCGCTCACGACCCAGCGTTTTTCGACCCGGGTCATATTGAAGCCGGTCCGCGCGCACACCTGCGTGCGGCGCTCCTCCGCCTGCTCCGGCGAGAGTGCGTGGGTGTGGCTGTCCTTGAGCAGATCCACCATTGCGTTGAGCGCGGTGTAGAGCTGCTTGTCGTCAGTCGCGGTCGCCGCCTCGGCCCCATATTTCCAGCCCGCCGCTTCCCAATCCACGCCCTGAAGTTTCGGGTCGTAGTGCGCATCGTTCACCAAGCTCCACACGCGCCCGAAGACGCGCAGATTTTCCTGCGCTCTGGCCTCCTGCATCGCCGGAAGGCCCGCGATCGGGATGCGCGGAGCTGGCGTTGAAACGCAGCCCACCAGCGCGAGACAGGCGAGCAGCGGCGCGAGGAGGCGCCACCCCCGGCGTTTTCGTGCTTTCGCCACGGGCGTCACACCGCCACGAGGTCCTTCTCCGCCTTCAAATTGCCGATGATGAAGTCCTGCCGGTCGGGCGTGTTCTTGCCCATGTAGAAACTGAGCAGGTCGTCGCTGTTCTGGAGATGATTGAGCGAGATCGGCTCCAGCCGGATTTTCTCGCCGATGAAATCCTTGAATTCCCCGGCGGAGATTTCGCCCAGACCCTTGAAGCGCGTGATCTCGTGAGTGGTGCCGAGCTTCATCATCGCGGCCTGCTTTTCCTCTTCGTTGTAGCAGTAGATCGTCTCCCGCTTGTTGCGCACACGGAAGAGCGGCGTCTCGAGGATGAAGAGGTGGCCGTTGCGAATGAGATCCGGGAAAAATTGAAGGAAAAACGAAATCAGCAGCAGCCGGATGTGCATGCCGTCCACGTCCGCGTCCGTCGCGATCACGATCTTGTTGTAGCGGAGTCCGTCGAAGCCGTCCTCGATGTTGAGGGCCGACTGCAGGAGATGAAACTCCTCGTTCTCGTAGATGACTTTTTTCGAGAGCCCGTAGGTGTTGAGCGGCTTGCCCTTCAGCGCGAAGACCGCCTGCGTCTGGACATCGCGGGTCGCGGTGAGCGATCCGGCGGCGCTGTCGCCCTCGACGATAAAGAGCGTGCTCTCCTCGGCGCGCTCGTTCCGATCGCCGAGATGGAGACGGCAGTCGCGGAGCTTCTTGTTGTGGAGCGACGCCTTCTTCGCGCGCTCGCGGGCGAGGTTGCGGATGCCAGCGAGTTCCTTGCGCTCGATCTCGCTCTCCTCAATCTTCCGCTTCATCGCCTCGGCGGTCTCCTTGTTTTTGTGGAGATAGACGTCGAGCGACTGCTGCATGAACTTGCCGACAAAATCCTTCAGGCTTGGTCCCTCCGGCCCGACGGCTGCCGAGCCCAGCTTGGTCTTCGTCTGCGATTCGAAGACCGGCTCCATCACCCGCACCGACACGGCGGCGTCGATTGATTGGCGGATGTCGGCGGCGTCGAAGTCCTTCTTGAAATGGTTGCGCACGGTCTCGACGAGCGCCTCGCGAAACGCCGCGAGGTGGGTGCCGCCCATCGTGGTGTGCTGGCCGTTGACGAAGGAGAAATATTCCTCCCCGTAGTGCGGGCCGTGGGTGAACGCCACCTCGATGTCGTCACCCTCAAGATGAATAATCGGGTAGAGCGGCTCGCCGCTAAGATTTTTGGTGAGGAGGTCCCGCAGGCCGTGCTCGGATTTGAAGGACTTGCCGTTGAATGTGAGCGTGAGCCCGCGATTCAGGAAGGCGTAGTTCCACAGCATGTCCTCAATGAACTCGGCGCGATACTTGAACTCCTTCCCGAACAGCGCCTCGTCCGGCGTAAATTCAATGAGCGTGCCGTTGCGCTCCTCGCTCTTCACGATCTTGTGGTCCTTGCGCAGCTTGCCTTTTTCAAACTCGACGAGCTTCGACTGGCCGTCGCGAAATGCCTGCGCTTTGTAGTCGAACGCGAGCGCATTCACGGCCTTTTGGCCGACGCCGTTCAGGCCGACGGATTTTTGAAACGTCTCGCTGTCGTATTTCGCGCCCGTGTTGATGATCGAAACGCAGTCGATGAGTTTGCCGAGCGGGATACCGCGACCGTAGTCGCGCACCCGCAACGTCCGCTCGGAGAGCTCGATCTCGATCTTCTTGCCATGGCCCATCGTGAATTCGTCGATGCAGTTATCGATCGTTTCCTTGAGGAGGACGTAGATGCCGTCCTCGGCGTGGGTGCCATTGCCGAGCCGCCCGATATACATCCCGGGCCGGAGGCGGATGTGCTCGAGCGAGGAGAGGGTCTTGATCGATGCTTCGGTGTAAGCTTGGGCCATGGGAGTGGTGCGAAAGCAGAGGCAGCGTGAGCGCGTTGACAAGCGCGATCAAGAGATGCGCCGGCAAGCCATTCTCCTCCGCTCAACCTCCACCCA
>JBDSGI010000118.1:0-3346 GCA_039919035.1 Opitutaceae bacterium | reverse complement strand
AGGAGCCGGTGGCAACGATGCGCCACTGGCTGAGCGCCGAACTCGCGCCGTTTTTTCTCGACGGTGTCACCGAGTTCTCCCACGAGGCGCAGGTTCACATCCTGCGCAAATAAGCGAAAGCGTCGGCACGCGGCCTAGCGGGCGCCGGCCGCCAGGTCATCCGCGATTGCGCGGTCGCTGCGGCAGCGGGGCATTTTGTTTTGCCCGCCCCATTTGCCGCGCTCCCGCAGCCAGCGCTCGAAGGTGCCCGGCGCGACGATCCGCAGCACCGGGATTTCCAGGCCGCCGCCCTTTCGCTTGGCTTCGTAATCGTCGTTGCGGCGCTGCAACTCGGCGTCGAGTTCCGCCGCCAGCATCGCGGGCTTGGGCTCGCCCTCCGGCCGGAATTCGATCCACCACTCGTGCCGGCCGCGCGTTTCGCCGGTCTGTGTGTCGACGAAGCGGGGGGCCACGTGGAAATTCGCCACCGCCAGCTGGTTTCTCGCCACCACCGCCGTGAGCGCGTCGGTCAGCTCTTTTTCGATCACGTGCTCGCCAAACGCGCTTAACTGCAGCTGCGTGCGGCCCGCATACACCAACCGCGGCGGCTCGGTGGAAACAAAGCGCACCACATCGCCGATCACGTAGCGGCACAAACCGCCCGGCGTCGTCATCAACAGCACGTAGTCGATCCCCGGGCGCACGTCGGCGAGCGGCACGGCTTCGCCGTCCAAGGCGGCGAGGCGCGCTTCGTCAAAGCGTGCCAGCGGGATAAACTCATAAAAGATCCCGGCGTCCGCCATCAGCCGCAGGCCGGCGCCGGGCTCGTCATCCTGCGCCGCGATGAAACCTTCCGACGCGGGATAAACCTCGTGGAAGTTCACCCCTTCGCCGACCGCCGCGCGCAGTTCCTTTTCAAACGGCCCAAGCGGCACACCGCCATGCACCAGGCATTCGAGCCGCGGCCAGACCGCGCGCAGCGGCCGTTGGCCCGTCTGCGCCGCCATCTCCTCCGCCAGCACCAGCAGCCAACTCGGAATGCCCGCGACGAGCGTGACGTTGCGCCCCGCCGTCCGCGTCACGATCGCGCGAAGTTTGGCCGGCCAGTCGCCGAGCTGCGCAATATCGCGGCCGGGTTCGTAGAGATGATGCTCCACCCAGCGTGCAAATTGAGCGCCGCGATGCCGCTCAGATCCCCGCCCCACGCGCGAAACGGCCGCGCCTCCTCGATCGGCGCGAGCGCGGTGGAGCCCCCGAGAAAAAGATGCTTGCCGCGAAACACCCGCGCGCTGCCCGCCCGCCGCGTGTAATAGCACAGCGACTCCAGCCCGGCTTGCCGGAAGTGCGCCAGCATCTGGCGGGTGACGGGCAGGTATTTCGTGCGCCCGGCCGTCGTGCCGGACGAGACCGCATAGTGGGCGCAGCGCCCGGGCCACAGCACATCCGCCGCGCCGCGTTTCATCTGCTCGATCCACGGCACGAAATCCTCGTAGGCGCGCGGCGCGACCCGGCCGCGAAACGCCGCGTAATTTAAGCCCGACTCGATGCCGTTTTCCCGGCCAAACGCCGTGCGTGCGAAGCTCGCCGCGAGCCCGCGCCAGATTTTTTCTTGCGCCTCGATCGCGCCATCAGTGCGCCGCAGCCGCCGCGCGACCCGCGAAGTTTGCACCGCAACACCGAGCGCCACGGCTTGCTGCCGCCAAGGCGTGCGCGCACGGCCTGGCGCTATCACGACCGCGCTCATGCGGCGAGCGGCAGTTGGCTCGGGCGGAGCCGGCCATAAAAAGCCTGCAGGGGCGGAAGAAACTCGAAGACGTGAAACACCAACGAAGCGTGCTGCACCGGCGCGTCGCCCGCCCGGGCCGCAACCTCCTGCACCAGGCCGCGCGGAAAGTAGGCGCGGTGCCCGTGCTTGAACGCGAAGACCGAAGGTGACGCCGCATCCAGCACGACCTCCTCGCGCTCGGCGAAAAGCACCAGTGTCGGCGCGGTGGTCAGCGGCAGCAGCGCCGGCAGAAAATAATCCGTCGGCGACCGCATCGCGATCAGGGCCTGCACGCGCTCCCGCGCGCCCCGGGCGGTGACGCCGCGAATGGCCTCCGTCACGCTCGCGCGGAGCCGCCCGAGCTCCGCCACCGTCATCAGTTTTCGGAGCGCCACCTTGTTCTGCGCCCCGGCCTCAAACATCCGCATGAAAACCTGCCGCGAGCGCTCCGTCGCCGCATCCCCGGCCGACGCCGCCGGATCGAGATAGGGCTTGATCGCCCGGCCCAGCAGTGTCGCCGGCTTGGCTGCGCCGGGAGCGATGACATCGGCGATACACGCCACCGGGCTTACAATCACGACGCCCGTCAGCACGGGATCGATCCCGGCCGCGCGCTTGCGGCGCAGCCATTCGAGCAAAAGCCCCGCGCCAAAACTCACGCCAAACATCACCGGCGCCCGGCCCCTTGCGATCAAATCGTCCACGAGATCGTCGAGCTGCGCGCACAGCAGATCGAGCGAGAAGCCGTCGGGCGGATAGATGACCGCATAAAGATCTCCGGCCTGAAGAAAAAACCGCCGGAGTAAAAACACCTGCGCGGCCGAATCCGGCACGAACCCGCCCAGCACAATGGTCGGCACGCGGCCCCGGCCTTTTTCCCGGAGCACCACCGCGCGCTGTTCGGCCGCCGCAATCCCGCGCGCGATTAAATCAGTTTCGGTGGGCGAGGCGACGGGTCGAAACAGCGCGGGTTGCGATGGCCGGAAGCGTTCCTCCGTCGCGCGGACAAACGTGTGCAGCGGCCGAAGCGGAGCCGCGTGGAGCATGGCATACCAAGACAGGGCGGGAACGAAGCTGAGGGCTGGCATCGCTACCAATGGGCTCCGGCATAAGCGAGCGCTCAACCTGAAAGCCGCGTCGTCACCGGAAGTTTTCCCTGTCGCCACACCGCCGTGACACCCGCGCGTTTTCAAGCCTCGACGCCTTCGGCCGTCAGTTCCGCCTCGACAGGCTCCTCGTCCAGCGGATGTTCGCGCAGGAACTGCGTGAACTCGACCAGCTCGTAGCGTCCGTCCCAATGCTCGACGATGGCCGTGAGGGACTCCACCCAGTCGCCCGAGTTCAAATAATGAATGTCGCCGATCCTCTTGTCGGCCGCGGTGTGGATGTGGCCGCACATGACGCCCGCGCAATTGCGGGCCCGGGCGAGTTGCGTGATGTGCGCCTCGAAATCGCCGACGTGGCTGACCGCCTGTTTGACCCGCGCCTTGATCGCCTTGCTGAGCGACCAGTATTCGAGCCCGCGCCAACGGCGCCACGCGTTGTAGGCGCGGTTGAATTTCAGGAGGAGCTGATAACCCCAGTCGCCGAGGTGCGCGAGCC
>JBDSGI010000117.1:0-4353 GCA_039919035.1 Opitutaceae bacterium | reverse complement strand
TCCAGTCTCGGCAACAAACGGAATCCCGACGACTCGCTCGACAACTCCGCGCTGCGCCTCGACTCCACGCCTAACCTCGATGAACGCGGCCGCAATTTCACTTGGAGCGCCGTCGGCCGCGTGCCGCGTTTTCTCACGAAGCGCCTGCCGCTCGGCATGGAGCTCGGCGGCTTCTACAACTCGTCCGGTAATTTCAATCCGGTCAACGTCCGCACCAACCTGAACGGTGCGATCATCCCCGCGCCGGCCGGCACCACCGAGGAATACGGCATCCTCGTCGAGGTCCTCGACCGCCGCGTGTCGCTCCGCGTGAATCAATTTCACACCATCCAGACCAGCAGCAGCAACAACGCGCAGGGCGCGACGGCGGGCATCTACAATTTCCCGAGCTTCATGTTGACCCGTTACGTCACGGCGCAGACCGAGGGCATCGCGTTTAGCACGATCCCCGGAGTGACGGCCGCCGGCTACAGCTCCTACGAACAGCTTTACGCCGCATTCTTCCAGCTCCTGCCCGAGCCAACTAGAACCCTGAAAAACTTGCGTCTGAACGCCGCCGGCACGGCCGGGCTCTCCGACAACATCGCCGGGCTCACCGATACCAGCGATCTCGACGCCAAGGGCCTGGAAGCCGAGCTCGTCGGCAATATCACGAAGAGCTGGCGCGTGTCCTTCAACGTCGCGAAACAAGAGACGGTGGTCAGCGGTTCCGCCAAGCTCACGAAACAACTCGCCGATGCCGTCTATGCGAATCTCGTGAAATTCAACCTGACCGGCATTGACCAGGGCCCCACCCTTCCCGAGCGCCAGACCGCCGCCGCCCGTTTCGCGAGCAACGTCGGCAATCCCCTTGCCGCGACGCTCTCCCGCGATGGCGCGGTCTCGCCCGAGCAGCGGAAATGGCGCGCCAATTTCACGTCCACCTACGATCTGCGCGGTTTCGAAAACCCGATCCTGAAAGCCACGAGCGTCGGCGCCTCCGTCCGCTGGCAGGGCAAGATCGCCATCGGCGCGCCGTTCCTCACCGGTCAAGCGCTGAAGCAAAAAATCGTCGAGACCAACAAGCTCTACACCAGCACCAGCCAGATCGCCGATAACGATCCCGTGATGCAGACCCAGTTTCCCGACCTCGACCACCCGTTCTACGGACCCGAGGAGCTCGCCGGGGATGTCTGGGTGAGTTATCGCCGGAAAGTTTTCAAAAATGTCGACTGGCGCCTCCAACTCAACGTCCGCAACGCTTGGGGCAACACTAAGGACATCCCCGTCACCGCCAATCCCGACGGCTCCATCGCCGTCATCCGAATCCCCAACGAAACGCGTTGGACGCTCAGCAGCAGCTTTTCTTTCTAGCCCATGAAATCCCCATCCCCCCTCATTTCGCTGATCGCACTCCTCGCCTTCGGCAGCTTGTTCGCCCGCGCCGCCCAGCCCAACCTCGTGATCTTCTACGCCGATGACCTCGGCTGGGGCGAACTCGGTTGCCAAGGCTTCAACAAAGACATCCCCACGCCGCACATCGACTCAATCGCGAAGAACGGCACGCGCTTCTCCAACGGCTACGTCGCCGCCACGTATTGCAGCCCGTCGCGCGCGGGCCTGATGACTGGGCGCTATCCGACGCGTTTCGGCCATGAGTTCAACAGCGTCGCCAACCAGACGGGTCTTCGCCTCGACCAGACCACGCTCGCCACGCGTCTGAAAAATCTCGGCTACGCCACCGCCGCGGTCGGCAAGTGGCACCTCGGCAGCGGCCCCGAGTATCGCCCCACGAAGCGCGGTTTCGATGAATATTTCGGCACGCTCAACAACACGCCGTATTTTCACCCCACCAACTTCGTCGACTCCCGCGTCTCGCAGGACATCCAGAAAATCCCCGATGACGCCTTCTACACGACCGATGCCTATGCCGAGCGGGCGCTCGACTGGCTGGATAAGACCAAAGGGAAACCCTATTTCCTCTACCTGCCCTTCAACGCCGTCCACGCCCCGCTCGAGGCCACGAAAAAATACCTCGATCGCTTTCCCACCATCACCGACGAGAAAAGAAAAACCTTTGCCGCGATGCTCTCGGGCATGGACGACGCCATCGGCCGCGTGATCGCCAAGATTCGCGCGCTCGGCCAGGAAGAGAACACGCTGATCTTTTTCATCTCCGACAACGGCGGCCCCACCGCAAGCACCACGTCGCACAACGGCCAGCTGCGCGGTTTCAAGATGACGACCTTCGAGGGTGGCCCACGCATTCCGTTTCTCGCGCAGTGGAAAGGGAAAATTCCCGCCGGCAAAGTCTACGACTTCCCCGTTATGAATCTCGATGTGCTCCCCACCGCCGTGATCGCGGCCGGCGGCAAACCGGAAGCGTCGTGGGGCCTCGATGGCGTTGACCTCATGCCGTTTCTCACCGGCGCCAACCCCGCGCGCCCGCACCAGACGCTTTACTGGCGCTACGGCCCGCAGTGGGGCATTCGCCACGGGGACATGAAACTCGTCGTCTCCAAGGGCGGCGGCGGCCAGCCCGAACTCTACAATCTCGCGAGTGACCTCGGCGAGTCGAAGGACCTCGCCGCCACGCAGCCCGCCAAAGTGAAAGAACTCCAGGCGCTGTGGGACAAGTGGAGCGCCGAGCAAGCGCCGCCCAGCGCCCCGGACGCGCCCGCCGCCGGCAAGGCCAACAAAAAGAACGCCAAGAAAAACCAAACGAAGTGATCGCGACGAGCGATTGCGGCCGCGCTTCTTCTTACCCATGAAAATCAAATTTCTCCTACGCGTGGTCGCGATGCTGCCACTCGCGTTTGCGCGGTCGGCCCGCGCCGACGTGTCCCTCCCCGCGGTTTTCTCCGACCACATGGTGCTCCAGCGCGATGCCCGCGTGCCCGTCTGGGGCACGGCCGCGCCCGGCGAGAAAATCACCGTGGAATTTTCCGGCCAGTCTCATTCCACGACCGCCGGCACCGATGGGAAATGGCGCGTCACGCTCGCCGATCAGAAAGCCGGCGCGCCACAGACGCTCACCATTCGGGGCAACAACACGATCGTCATTCAGGACGTGCTCGTGGGCGAAGTCTGGCTCGGCTCCGGCCAGTCCAACATGGCGATGACCGTGAATCGCGCGAAGGATTTCGACGCCGAGAAAGCGGCCGCCAAATTCCCGCTCATCCGCCATTTCAAGGAAGAATCCGGCTCGGCTGCGACGTCTCAGTCGGTCGGCAAAGGCCATTGGGAAATCTGCGCGCCCGAGACCGTCGGAGGATTTTCCGCCGCGCTCTATTTCTTCGGCCGCGAACTCCACCAAACCCTTCGCGTCCCCGTCGGCCTAATCAACTCGTCGGTCGGCGGCACCGCTATCGAACTCTGGATCGCGGACGACGTGCAGAAAGGAAACAAGGAATTGCAGGACGCCATCGCCGCCGCGCCCAAGGCGCCTGCAATTGCTCCCGTCGCCGAAAATCCGCCCGCCGAAAAAAAATCCACCACGGCGAAAGCCAAGGCCGCGAAAACCACCGCACGTCCCGCTGTCTCCGGCGGTCTTTTCAACGGCAAGATTTCCCCGCTCATCCCCTACGGGATCCGCGGCGCGCTTTGGTATCAAGGCGAGGCCAACTCCACGCCGGCCAAGGCGCCGCTCTACGAACACCAGCTCGCGCTCCTTATCCGCGACTGGCGCGCGCGCTGGGGTTACGATTTTCCGTTTGCCTGGGTGCAGCTGCCGAATTTCACCGGCGCCGGCCGCGACTGGCCGCTCGTGCGCGAAGGGATGCTCAAAACCCTCGCGCTGCCCCGCACCGGCATGGCGATCGCCATCGATGTCGGCGAGGCCGGCGACATTCACCCGAAAAACAAACAAGCCGTTGGCCATCGCCTCGCGCTCTGGGCCCTCGGCACAGTTTACGATCAAAAGGTTGCCGCCACGTCCGGCCCGCTCCCGGCGGCGCACGAAACGCGTGGCCGCGAAATCGTCGTGCGCTTCACCCACGCGAACGGCGGCTTGATCGCGAAAGACGGCGAGCTGAAGGGCTTCCTCGTCGCCGGCGCGGACCGCAAATGGCTACCGGCGCAGGCCCGCATCGCAGGCGACACCGTGATCGTCTCCTCGCCGGCAGTCGCAGCTCCCGTCGCCGTGCGCTATGCGTGGGAGAATTTTCCCGCCTGCAATCTGTTCAACGCCGCCGGCCTCCCCGCCTCTCCGTTCCGGACGGACGATTGGAAGTAAGGTTCCGGCCGCCTGCGTTCCCAGTCTCGCCAGAGGTCGCGAGCACTTCAGTTGGCCGTCACGCTTGAGCCGAGCGCGCGGGCGGTAGTTTTACAGGCAGCAACCGGCACCGCGCTTCTCAACGCGCCGCTGGTTGCGAC
>JBDSGI010000116.1:0-7610 GCA_039919035.1 Opitutaceae bacterium | reverse complement strand
CCGCGATTGACGACCGTCTCGTGCTGATCGGTTCGCGCGACAAGCACCTTCATGCGATCGATCGTCGGACGGGGGAGGCGGCGTGGAAGTTTGCCACCGGCGGTCGCGTAGAGGGCGCGCCGATTGTTTTCACCGACGGCGTGGTCTTCGGCTCCACTGACGGGCGCCTTTATGGCGCGAATTTGGCGGGAACTGAGGTCTGGCGGCTTGAGCTGGGCGAATCGCTGGTTGCTTCGCCCGCGTTCGCGGGTCACCAGTTAGTGGTCGGTGGTGACAAGGGCACGGTCTTCGCGATTCGCGAAAAAACGCCGTGATCCCCGATTCCATCTCTCCTCTCACCCGTCTGGCTGAAACAAGGATATCGCTTTATGAACAACGAAACCGCCACCTCCGCGCCGCAGAAGAGTTCCACCTTGGCTGGCAATTACTTCATCTCGAATTACCCGCCGTTTTCGTTTTGGTCCGAAAACCAAAAAATGGAGGTTGAACTGGCGTTAAACTCCGAGCCCGCGCCGGAGGCCAAGCTCGGGGTCTATCACCATATCCCGTTTTGCCGGAAGCGCTGCCACTTTTGCTATTTTCGCGTCTACACCGACAAGAACGCCAAGGACATCCAGACCTACCTTGACGGGACCATCACCGAGCTGAAATCGATTGCAGAGCGCCCGCTTTATCACGGACGCAAACCCCACTTCGTTTATTTCGGCGGCGGCACGCCCTCCTATCTATCGGCCAAGCAACTCGGCGAACTCACGGATCGCATGAAGGCGATTCTGCCGTGGGACGCGGCCGAGGAAATCGCCTTCGAGGGCGAGCCCGGGACGCTCAACGCCCCGAAGCTTGCCGCGATTAAACAGGTCGGCGTCACGCGCCTCAGCCTCGGCATCGAACATTTCGACGATCATGTCCTCGAGATTAACGGCCGCGCCCACCGCTCCGGCGAGGTTTACACCGCCTACGAGCGCGCCCGCGCCGAGAATTTCTCCCAGATCAACATCGACCTCATCGCCGGCATGGTCGAGGAGACCGAGGCCCTCTGGCAGCGCAACATCGAGGAGACGATCAAGCTCCGGCCCGACAGCGTCACGATTTACCAGATGGAGGTGCCCTACAACACGACCATCTACAAGGAAATGAAGGCCGAGGGAAAACTCGTCGCGCCCGTGGCCGATTGGCAGACGAAGCGCCGCTGGGTAAAGGAAGCTTTCGCCGCGCTGGAGAGCGCCGGCTACACCATCGCGAGCGGCTACACCGCGGTGCTCAACCCAAAGCGCACGAAGTTTCTTTACCGCGACGAACTCTGGAGCGGCGCCGATCTTATCGGGCTCGGGGTGGCGTCCTTTTCGCACGCCGCCGGCGTCCACTATCAGAATCTTACCGAGATCGAGACCTACCTTGCGGCGGTGAACGCCGGGGAGCTGCCCCTGAAGCGCGCGTTTCGCACCTCGCCCGAGGAACGGATGATTCGCGAGTTCATTCTCCAGATGAAGCTCGGCCGCGTGGTGCTGGGCTACTTCACGGAAAAATTCGGCGTCGATATCGCCCAGCGCTTCGCCGCGCAGCTTGAGCATCTCGCCGCCGAGGGACTGCTGACGGTCTCAGCGGATGAAGTGCGGCTCTCGCGCGACGGCCTGCTCTGCGTGGACACTCTGCTCCACGAATTTTTCCTTCAACAACACCGCACCAGCCAGATCGTCTGAGGCGGAGCGACCACCGACTCGTGGAGACGGACGTTCCAGTCGTGGCCAAGGGGGTGCCGGAGGCGCTCTGGGCCTTCCTGCGCGGCTCGTGCCATCTCGCATTTGATTCCTTCCGCGCGCTGCCCGGCGACCGGCTGCCCGAGCCCGCGCATGGCTTGCTCGATCACGCGAGCGACATGACCTCGACGCTCGCTGTTTTTCACGGCTCGCCGCTGCGTGTCGATGTGCTCCAGTGCCGGCGGGTGGGGGAGCTCTATCTGCGAGAGGTTTTTCTGCGGACAATCGTCGCGGACCGCATCGTCGAGTATGGCGTGATCGCCGTGGCGCTTGATCAATATTCCACGGAGCAGCGCGCTGCGATTGAATCGGGGGAGGCGCCGTTGGGCGCGTTGCTCCATCGGTTTCAGATTCCGTTTGTCAGCGCCCCGATCGGATTTTTCTCGGCGACCGCGGCCAATCTCTCCGGGACGCCCTTGGCGGAATATGCCCCCGGCGAGTGTTACGGCCGGCTCAATTGTCTCTCCAAGCCCACGCGCGAACCCCTCGCGTGGATTGTGGAAATCCTCCCCCCGGCGTGAAGATCGTTTTCCTCACCGCGGGCACCGGCAGCTACTACTGCGGGGCGTGCATGAGGGACAACACCCTCGCGCGCGAGCTGCACCGCGCCGGCCACGAGGTGACCATCGCGCCGATGTATCTGCCGCTCATCCTCGATGAGGCCACGCTCGCCAACGCGAAGGACGTGCCGGTCTTCTTCGGGGGGATTAATGTTTTCCTCCAGCAGAAGCTTCCGCTCTTCCGGAAAACCCCGGCTGGGTTTGACCGCCTCTTGAATTCGACGGGCCTCCTGAAATGGGCGGCGCGGCACAGCCACATGACCTCGGCGCGCGACCACGGCGAGATGGCGCTGGAGATGCTCAACGTCGATTCCGGCCGCCTGCGCAAGGAGCTCGACAAGCTGCTCGACTGGCTCGCGGTCGTCGCGCAGCCCGATCTGATTTGCTTGTCGAATGCGCTCCTCGCCGGATTCGCCGGCGAACTCAAACGCCGGCTCGGCGCGCCGGTCGCGACGTTTTTCCAAGGTGAGGACACCTTCCTCGACGGCCTCCCCGAGCCGTATCGCGCGCAGTCATGGACGGCCCTCAAGTTGAAGCTTGCCGCCTCGGACCTGATGATCGCGCCGAGTCTTTACTATGCCGAGTTCATGCGTTCGCGGCTCGGACTCGCCGAGCATGCCATCGCGGTTTTGCCGAACGGCATCCACTTGGAGGGATTTGCCCCGGCGACCACGCCACCAGCGACGCCCGCGATCGGCTACCTCGCGCGCCTGTGTCGGGAGAAAGGCCTCGAGCTGCTGGTCGAGGCCTTCATTTTTCTGGCGATCAAACTGGGCGACACCGTGACCCGGCTGAAAATCGCGGGTGCCGCCACGGCTGGTGACGAAAAGCTCATCGCGACGCTTAAGCATCGCTTGGCGACGGCTGGCCTGACCGACCGCGTGGAGTGGCATCCCAATGTCACTCGCGAGCAGAAAATCGAATTACTGCGCGAGCTCACATTGTTCTCCGTGCCGACGACCTACGCCGAAGCGTTCGGCCTTTACGTGATCGAGGCGATGGCGTGCGGCGTGCCGGTCGTGCAGCCGGATGCGGCGGCATTTCCGGAACTCATCGCGGCGACGGGCGGGGGCATTTGCGTGCCGCCGCGCGATGTGGCCGAGTTGGCCCGCGCGTGGCGGGCGCTCTTGGCGGATGAGCCGCGTCGTGCCGCGCTCGGCCGGGCGGGCCGATTGGGCGTTGAAAAATTCTTCGGCGCCCCGACCATGTGCGCGCAATTCCTTAAAACCACGGCCCGCCTTATCGCGGCCAAGGCTTGAACGGGCAACGCATGGACGCCTCCACCACCTGCCATTTTCGCTATCGCCGCCTCGTCGAGTTCGCCGACACCGATCTCGCCGGGATCATGCACTTCGCGAATTTCTTCCGCTTCGTGGAGTGCGCCGAGCACGCGTTTTTTCGCTCGCTCGGGGCGAATGTCCATTCGTCCGCCGGTTCGGCCCACGAAGGTTGGCCGCGGATTGAAGTGAGCTGCAAATATCTCCGGCCCGCGCGTTTTCAGGAAACGTTGGAGGTGTGCCTGCGCATCGTGGAACTGCGGACCTCAAGCCTCAGCTATCAGTTCGCGATTCACTCGGCCGACGCTCCCGCCCGCCCACTGCTGGCGAACGGCACGTTTGGCATCATCCACGTCGAGCTCGACACCGCGACGCGCGAAATCCGCAAGGCCCCGATCCCGGCCGCGCTCCGCGCGAAGCTGGAGGCGGCGATGGCCGGGCTACCTAAATGAAAGCGTCCGTCCTTCCGCTTTTTGTCATTCTGAGCGCCACGAAGAATCCAATTTGATCTCCATTTCGCATCCGTGGTCGAGAGTCCTGCTGGATTCTTCGCTGCGCTCAGAATGACAAACCAAGTTTCTCATCTCCAAATTTCTATCTCCCACCAAAACATGAACTGGCTCTTCTATTCCTTCCTCACCGTCCTTACCTGGGGTCTCTACGGCGTCTACCTGCACAGCGGGCAACTCGCCATGGGCGATCCGATCAACGGGCGCTACAAGGCGTTCCTTCTCGTGGGTGTCGCCTACTTCATCATCGCGGTGCTGGCGCCGCTGGTGGTGCTCAAGGTCAATGGCTCTGACTTTAGTTTTCCCACCAAAGGCATCTGGCTCTCGCTCTTCGCCGGCGCGCTTGGCGCGATCGGCGCCTTCGGCATTTTGCTGGCCTTCGGGGCCAAGGGCACGCCGACAGTCGTCATGGCGATCGTGTTCGCCGCCGCGCCCATCGTAAACGCGATTGCCGCTACGCTGATGCATCCGCCGAAGGGCGGCTGGGGTAGCATCGCGTGGCAGTTTTACGCCGGCATCGTGCTCGCGGCGGTCGGCGGCTGTCTCGTCAGTTACTATAAACCGGCGCCCGCGCCCAAGGCGGCGAAGGCCGTCGTCGCCCCCGCCTCCGCAAATCCCGGCGTGCATTGAGCGACATGGTGGCGCTGGCGCAGACTCAGCTTGCGGCGCTCAACCGCCTGATCGCCGAGATTGCGCCCACGAACCAGTTCTACCGCGCCAAGCTCGCCGCAGCCGGCGGGCTCGAGGGCTTCGCGTCGCTGGCTGAGTTCAGCGCCCGAATGCCCTTCACCACGAAGGATGAATTGGCGCGTGATCAGATCGCGTTTCCTGGCGGCGGCTCGACGCTCACTTTTTCCCGTGAAACCTATACGCGCTTCCACCAGACGAGCGGCACGAGTGGTCGTCCGCTGATCTGGCTGGACGATCCGGCGAGCTGGCAATGGGTGCTCGAGAACTGGAAAGTCGTTTGGCAAAAGGCCGGCGCCGTGCGCGGCGACGCGGCCTTCTTCGCGTTTTCATTTGGTCCTTTTTTAGGTTTCTGGGCGGCCTTTGATTCCGCTGTGCAGCTCGGCCTGCGCGCGATTCCCGGCGGCGGTATGGGCAGCGCCGAGCGGGCGCGAATGATCATCGCGCAGCGCCCGCGCCTCATCTGCTGCACGCCGACGTATGCTTTGCGCCTTGCGGAAGTCGCGCGCGCCGAGGCGCTCGATCTCGCGGGCGCGGGGGTCGAGCGGATCCTGGTGGCGGGCGAGCCGGGCGGCAGCGTGCCGGCGATTCGCGCCGCGATCGAGCGGGCCTGGCCCGGCGCGCGCGTGGTCGATCATCATGGCATGACTGAAATCGGGCCCGTGTCGTATGCGGTGCCGGAGGCACCGGATAGTTTGCGGCTCATGCACCGCTCCTATTTTTGCGAAGTAGTGCGGCCCGGCTCAGGCGAGCCGGTTGCTCTGGGAGAGAATGGAGAGTTGGTGCTCACGACGCTTGGCCGCGCCGCGTGTCCACTCTTGCGCTATCGCACCGGCGACTTGGTCCAGCCGGTGGCCCCGACTGACGGTGACCCGGCGGAATTTGCGCTGGCCAGCGGCGTGCTCGGCCGCGTGGACGACATGGTGATCGTGCGGGGCGTGAATCTTTACCCGGCCGCGCTCGACGCGGCGATTCGCGCGATTCCAGGGGTGCGCGAATATCAGGTGGAAATCGACCAACGACCCACGTTGCCCGAGGTCACGGTGCGCTTCGAGTCGGTCGACGCCGCGGACCCGACGCACGAGCTTGCGGCGCACCTGCGAGCGGTGTTTCAGCTGCGCATCGCCGTCGCGCGGGTGCCCGCCGGCACGCTGCCCGTGTTTGAACTCAAGGCCCGCCGCTGGAAAATAATCTCATGATCGACGTTTCCAAAGTTTCCAAAGTCTACGACACCTCGGCGGGCCCAGTCACCGTGTTGGGCGATCTCGATCTGCGGGTGGCGGCCGGGGAGAGCGTCGCCATCGTCGGCCCTTCCGGCAGCGGCAAGACGACGCTGCTCAATCTGCTGGGTGCGATTGATCGGCCGACGTCGGGCACCATCACCGTCGGCGACGTGGCGCTCGGCGGGCTCGACGCGACCGCGGCGGCGCGTTTTCGCAACCGCTCGGTCGGGTTTGTTTTTCAGCTCCATTACCTTTTGCCGCAGTGCACGGTGCTGGAGAATGTGCTCGTGCCGCGCCTCGCCGGCGGCTGGGAGGAGGACGCCGCGACGACCCGGACGCGCGCCGAAGCGCTGCTGGAACAAGTCGGCCTGCGCGACCGCCTGACGCATTTGCCGTGGCAGCTCTCTGGCGGCGAGCAGCTCCGCGCCGCCATCGCGCGCGCCCTGATCAATCGTCCGAAAGTCATCCTCGCCGACGAACCCACCGGGTCGCTCGACACGGCGACCGGCGAGCGCATCGCCGACCTGCTTTTACAAACGCAGGCCTCGGCCTGCGCCGCGCTCGTCGTGGTCACCCACAACGCGGCACTCGCGCAACGGATGCAGCGCACGTGCCGGCTCGAAGGCGGACGACTGCTTGCCTGATTTTCGATGAACGCCTTTCGCTACGTCCTGCGGAGCGTGCTGCATTACCGCTTCGCCTATCTTGGCGTGCTAGCGGGTGCGACGCTCGGTGCCACCGTCCTGCTCGGGGCTCTTTTCGCAGGGGATTCGGTCGCCGCTTCGCTGCGCCGCATCGGGGAGCAACGCATCGGCCGCGCGACGCACGTGCTGGCGTCGGGTGATCGTTTTTTCCGACAGGCCCTCGCGGATGACTTGTCGGCGGCGATCGGCGGGCAGGCCGCTCCCGCGTTGATCGCGCGCGGCACGGCGACGAACACCTTTTCCCAAGGGGTCGCCGGCCAGGTTCAACTTGTCGGCATCACGCCGGGCTTCTGGTTATTTGCGCCGGAGGCGACAACCGTGCCGCCGTTGTCCGTCGAGAAATCCGAGGTCGCCATCAACTCCGCTCTCGCGGGGCGGCTGGGGCTCGTCGTCGGTGACACCGTCGTCGTGCGGTTGCAGAAGCCCGGCGTGCTGGCCGGAAACGCGCCCATCGCGGGCGCCGAGGGCAAACTCGAATCGCTCCGCTGCAAGGTGGCCGCCGTCGAACTTTACATGAGTGCGCTGCCGCCCGCAAAGTCGCGCAAATTGGCTCCTTATCAGCCACCTGCGCTGCTGGCATTGACGCGGGATTTTGCGTTCCTTGCCGATGCCACGTTGCCTGCGGCGAATTTGATTCGCGCCGTGGGAGGCGCCGACAAGGCGCTCATCACAGATGTGAAGTTGTTCGATCGATTCTCCGGCAATGGCGTCGCCGACGGCAAGGTAAGCCTTGCCGTCGAAGTCGTCATTCAGCCGACTGACCGCTCCCTGACCGACGCGGACATCGAGGCGCTATCGGTCAAGGTCATCTCGGCGGCCGCCAAGATTGGTGCCGTTCTACGCGGCTAAAGCTTAGCCGCCCTGACGTGGCCGCGCGTTTTGGTAATCCTGCT
>JBDSGI010000115.1:0-4351 GCA_039919035.1 Opitutaceae bacterium | reverse complement strand
AAAACGTTGCGGATCGCGTGCGCCCAGCAGTTGGCCATGCGCCCCATGCAGAGGGTGATGTCGGGTGGGTCGCGCTCGACCGTGCGGTAAAGGCCGGGCGCAAACCAGTCGAGCCCGAGGTCGAAGGGTTGCAGCGTTTTCCTCTGCACCGCAGGCTCGACCATGTCGGTGAGGGCGCCGCCGGGGCGAAAGGTCAGCAGGGTCGTGGCGTGCCCCGAGGCGGCGAAGGCGTTGGCGAGCAAAACGGACTGGCGCTCGGTGCCGCCGCTCCGCAGGTAGTCTTGAACGATCAGGATTTTCATTGCCCGGCGCGCGGTCGAGGCGGAAGTTGGCCGCTCACGTGATGAACTCTCCGTTGCTGCAATTGTTGGTGCGCTGGGCGGTGCTCGCCCTCGGCGTGACGCTGGCGACCAAAATCGTGCCCGGCATCGTCTGCTCGGACGGCATGACGCTGGTGGCGGTCGTGCTGCTCCTGAGTTTGTTCAACGCCATCCTGAGGCCTCTGCTGGTGCTGTTCACGCTGCCGTTCATCGTGATCACCCTGGGATTGGGCCTCGTGGTGATCAATGCCTTCTTGTTTCTTTTGGTCGGGGCGCTGGTGAACGGCTTCTATGTCGACGGCTTTTGGGCCGCGTTGGGCGGGGCGATTGTGGTCGGCGTGACCAATTTCATCTTGAACCTGCTGTTGAAGGGACGCCGCCCGCCGCCAGGGCCCTCCCCGCGGCCGCCCCCCGAGGTCCGTCCCAAACGCGACGACGTGATCGACATTTGAGGGCCCCGTGGTGGTGGGCACGGGGTGAAGGAGTTTCCGTTTGACGGTGGTTTCCCCGGCCCCGACTTTTGCGACATGGCTGAAACCATCGAATACGATCTCATTGTCATTGGCGGCGGACCGGCGGGTTACGCAGGCGCGATCCGGGCGGGGCAGCTGGGCAAGAAAGTGGCGTGCATTGAGCTGGAGCGCGCGGGCGGCACGTGCCTGAACTGGGGCTGCATCCCGACCAAGGCGCTGCTGAAAAGCGCGGAATTTTATCGCGCGCTGCAAAAGGCCGAGACGTTTGGCGTGACGGTGAAGGACGCGGGCTTCGACTTCGCCAAGGTCATGGATCGGTCACGCGGGGTGGCGGGGCAGATGGCCAAGGGCGTCGAGTTTCTCTTCCGGAAAAACAAGGTCGATTACTTCGTCGGCCGCGCGCAGGTAACCGTGCCCGGCATGATCGAGATCACCGAGGGCGAGCATAAGGGGAAATTTTTTAAAACAAAAAACGTGCTGTTGGCGACCGGGGCGAAGCCGCGCCGGCTGCCAGATGTGCCGGTGGACGGTCAGCGGGTGATGACTTCGCGCGAGGCACTCGAGCCGCGCAAGTCGCCGCCGAAGTCGATCGTGATTATCGGGGCGGGCGCGATTGGCGTGGAGTTTGCGTATTTCTTCAATGCCTTCGGGACCAAGGTGACGCTGGTCGAGATGTTGCCGCAGGTTGTGCCGGTGGAGGACGAGGAGGTTTCGAAGGCGCTCCAGCGCTCATTCGAGAAGCAGGGCATGGCTGTGCACGTGAACACCAAGGTCGAGAATATCAGGGTGCGGAAAGACAAGGTGGAGCTTTCCCTCGTTAAAGCCGGCGAGACGAACTCGACCGAGATCGAGGCCGAGTCGCTGTTGCTCGCCGTCGGCGTGGTGCCGAATCTCGAAGGCGCACTCTCGGCGAAGGTGAAGCTCGAACTCGAGCGCGGCTACGTGAAGGTGAACGACAACTATGAGAGCAGCGTGAAGGGCATCTACGCCGCCGGCGACATCATCGGGCCGCCCTGGCTCGCGCACGTGGCGACCTTTGAGGCGGTCAACGCCGTTAATGCGATGTTCGGTCACCACCACGCGGGGCGGGTGAAAATTTTCCCGGGCGCCACCTATTGCCAGCCGCAGATTGCCAGCACGGGTCTGACCGAGAAGCAGGCGAAGGAAAAGAAACTCGACTACAAGATCGGTAAATTCCCCTTCACCGCGTCGGGCAAGGCGGTCGCCGCCGGCGACTCCGAGGGTTTCGTGAAAGTCATTTCGGACGGGAAGACCGGAGAAATTTACGGCGTCCACATCCTCGGCAACGAGGCGCCCGAACTGATCGCGGAATACGTGCTCGCGATGAACACCGAACTTTCCATCGACGACGTGCATCGCTCAATCCACGCGCACCCGACTTTAAGCGAGGCGCTGATGGAGGCCGCCGCCGCGACGACCGGCGAGGCGATTCATATCTGAGGGTGAGGCCGCGGGCCTTGCACGTGCCGCAGCGTTCGCAAGACAGACGCCCTACCGCTTCTTTTTGAACGGCGCGCCGCTCTTTGGGGTGGGGAGCGCGCCGTCGGCGGCGATTTCCTTGATCATGCTGGAGAGGTAGGGGATGAGCTGCTTCTTGCGGCTGACGACGCCGGGCATGTCGAAAATTTCGTCCTGCTGCACGTGCGGGTAGCCGATGCGCTGAATGAAGACGGGATCGCCCTTCACGAGCAGGAGGGAATTCTGCGTGTTGATGTCGGTCACGAGCAGGGCGGCAAAGGCGAGCTTCTCCTCGTCGCGGAGATCTTGCACGGCGTGCGCGATCGGTTTGGCGTGCTGCCAGAAATTGCCGAAGCCGAGTTCCTCCACCTGCGAGACCGCGAAGCGGAGACCTTCCTCCTCGTAGATTTTGAAATCGGAGCGGACGACCTTCTCGGGCGGGTTGGCGAGGATAACGGAGCCGGAGTTGAAGATTTCGTCGGCGAGCTGCTTGGAGTTCACGCCTGCGATCTCCGCGAGCCAGGCGAGGAGGATCGCATCTTTGCCGGTGGTGGTGGGGCCGTTGAGGTGAAGCGTGTCGGAGATGAGGCCGGACATCATGATCCCGGCGATGGCGGGCGAGGGCATCAGGCTCTCGCGCCGGAAAAGATCGGCGACGATGGTGCAAGTGGACCCGACGGGTTCGTTAATGAAGAGAATCGGCTGCGCGGTGTGCATCGCGCCGAGCCGATGGTGATCAATGATCTCGGCGATGGTGACTTCATCGGCGCCGGAGACCGCCTGCGTGAGTTCGTTGTGATCGACGAGCACGAGGCGGGTTTGGACGGGCTTGAAGATGTCGCTCTTGGTGAGGATGCCGATGAGGGCGCCGTCGTCGTTCACGACCAGGACGGCGTGGTTGGTGACGGTGAATTTTTTCCGCACGTCCGCGATGCGGGTGTCGGGCGCGACGGTCAGGAAGGTCCGGTCAACCACACGTTCGATGCTGGAAGCGGTGCGGACCACCCAGGCGGTGGTGGCGGAATCGTAGGGGCTGCTGATTACGCTAACGCCCTTGGCCGTCGCGAGCGCGACGGTCTCGGCGTCCATTTCGAGATTGCTCGTGATGACCAGCGCCCGGATGCCCAGCTCGATGGCGCGGCGCTGCACATCGCGCCGGTCGCCGACGATGATGATGGACTGGCTGGCGGGGATGTTTTCTTTTTCCGAGATGCTCCAAAACGAGCGAATGTCCATCGTGCCGAGGCGCACGTAGAGGTCCTCCACCTTTTTTTCGTCAACGAGAATGAGCGGCCGGCCCTTGAGCGCGCGCGCGATGCTGGCGAGCGAAGTGTGCACCTGCCGCATGAGCCGGGGCTCGCTGACTCGCGGAATGAAAACCCCGCCGAGTTGCGCGAGCGAGACGGTGCCAACGGGTTTGCGCCGGCTGTTGGTGATCGGAAGGACGCGGACGTGGTGGCGGTCAATCAACTCCAGCGCCTCGGCGCAGGTGGCGCTTTCCGTCACTGAGATGACGCCGGACGTCATCAGATCATGCACGCGCGGCGAAACGTCGCTGAGATAGTGGGGCAGGGGCTGGCGGAAGCGGGCGAGGATGGTGTCGATGCGGGCGTTGGAGTTGCCGCAGCGCGCCGCGACGTAGCCGCGTTCGCCGCGAGCTTCCTTGAACGCCGCGTAGGCGATGGCGGAGCAGATGGCGTCGGCGTCGGGGTTCTTATGACCTACGACGTAGGTGGGGGGAAGGCTGGCGGGCGCGGGAGCGGACGGCGTCATGGAAGCGCGGACCATGGCGCGGCGGGCGGGGCGGGGGAAGCCGGAAAGAAAAAAGCCCGGCGGCCGGGGCCGTCGGGCGGGGGAAAATCAGGTGAGGAGCAACTCAGGGCCCGCGCGTGGCAATCGTGCCGCCGGCCGAGCCGAGCATGCCGCCGGCGCCGGCCGGAGGGGGAATACCGTAGATTCGCGCGCTCGTCGCCGAAGGCGCGGTGCCATTCAGCGGAATGGCCTGGCGAATATCGACCGGGCGAGTGGTGCTGGTGCTGCTCGGGTTGTTGGAGACGAACGGGCTGGTTTGAGTGGTGA
>JBDSGI010000114.1:0-5036 GCA_039919035.1 Opitutaceae bacterium | reverse complement strand
CTGGGCATTTCCGAAACCCTGACCGCGCGCCCGGTGCAGGCCGCCCTGGCCTCGGCCGGCTCGTTTGCCGTGGGTGCCGCTGCCCATCCTGCTCGTGTTTATCGTTCCGGGATCCGCGCTCGTCTGGGCCGTGGCGGGCGGCTCCCTGCTTTTTCTCGCGCTGCTCGGCACACTGGCCGCCCGGGTAGGGGGCGCCCCGGTCTGGCCTTCCGTGGCCCGCGTGACCTTTTGGGGTGCACTGGCGATGGCCGTCACCGCCGGAGTCGGCAAGCTGTTTGGGGGCACGCTATGAAAGTTGCACCGGCGGACAACCGAGCATGAGCGACACCACCGCAAGTTTACGCCGGAAGATCAGCAGCGCCGGTGATCTCCAATCGGTCGTCCGCACGATGAAGGCGTTGACCGCGTCGAGCGTCGGCCAATACGAGAAATCGGTTCAGGCCTTGGGCGACTACTATCGCACCGTCGAACTGGGATTGGGCGCCTGCTTTCGCGACCGCCCCGCGTCGGTGCCAAGTGTGAAAGCGAAAGAACCCGCCGAAGCGACCGCGATCGGTGCCGTGGTGTTCGGGTCGGATCAGGGACTCGTCGGCCAATTCAACGATCTCGTCGCCGACTTCGCGATCAAGACCCTCGCGGCGCTGCCCGGCAAACCGCACATCTGGGCGGTCGGCGAGCGCGTCAGCGCGCGACTGGCGGACGCCGGCCTGACGCCGGTCGGTCTTTTTGCGGTGCCAAACTCCGTCCAGGCGATCACGCCGCTCGTCGGGCGGATTCAAATCGAAAGCGAAGCCCACCGAGCCAAGGGCGAGTATGCGCAGCTCTACGTTTTCCACCATCGCCCGCAGGCCGGCTCGCTCTACGCGCCCGTGAGCCAACGCTTGCTGCCGCTCGACGCGGCGTGGGCTGAGGGTCTGGCCAAAAAACCCTGGCCGACCCAAATGCCGCCCGAGGTCATGGGCAATAGCACGCCGACCCTGCGCGCGCTGATTCGCGAATATCTTTTCATCTCGCTCTTCCGCGCCTCCGCCGAGTCCCTCGCGAGCGAAAACGCCAGCAGGCTCGCGGCGATGCAGCGGGCCGACAAGAACATCGACGACCTGTTGGAGACGCTCCACGGGAGCTTTCACCGCCTGCGCCAGAGCGGCATTGACGAGGAGCTGTTCGATGTGATTTCCGGTTACGAGGCTTTGGCCAAGGACCAAGTCCGCCGGCGGCCCTAGTCCGACGTCCTCGTTGCCGGCGCATGCTACTCTCCAACACGATTGCAGGGGTCCTGCTTACCACCGGTTTTGGGTGCATCCTCGTGCTCATGCTTCGGCGGCGCTTTACCGCTCACCTCGATGCGATCGAGGCGGCCGTCCGGGAATCCCACCCCGGGCAAAAAATGCGGACCGACCTGCCGCCGGAAGTGGTCGCACTTGCTGCCCGCTTGGGCGTCCGACCAGACGGCGTTTCCCGCTTCGCCGCCTTCACGCAGAGCGGGCAGATGTGGCGGACGCCCGGCGGTAAACCGATGGATTTCACGGCGCGGCAAACCATGGGCGTCGGCGCCACGGGCTTCCTCTGGCGAGCCCGCATGGGGTCTCCGGTTTCAGTGGCGGTCGCCGACTATTTTAGCGCGGGAGTCGGCGGTTTAGAAGTGAGGCTGCTGGGCCTGTTCCCGCTCGTGCGCATGGTTGGTGGCGCGGCGGCCAATCAAGGTGAGATCCTGCGCTATCTGGCTGAATTGCCATGGAATGCCGATGCGATACTGGCGAACAGTTCCCTGGATTGGACGATAATCGGGCCGAACAGAATTACGGTGGCGACCGGCGTCGGCGCCGATCGCGGCGAAGTGACCTTCGACTTGGACGAACGCGGCCTCGTGGCGCGGGCCAGCGCTCCCTCGCGGATCTACGCGGCCAAGGGCGGGGCAACGGCTCGGCCCTGGCATGGTCGATTCTGGGATTACCAGCACATCGGCGGGCGGTTCATCCCGCGGCAAGGTGAAGTTGCGTGGGGGCTGGACACGGGTGATTTTGTCTACTGGCGAGGCCGCCTGACGGACTGGAATTGCTGACTCTCCTCTCTATGAAAGTGAAAATAACCACCACAAATTATCGCGTGCCGGCGGGGAAAGAGGTCGACCTGAAAAAATGGCCGACCCGGGTCAAGCCAGTCTACGCTTCGAAGAAAGAGTATCACCACGCCCTCCGGAAACAGGTGAAGGAACTGAGCAAGCTGCAGCGCCTGCATTACGCCTCGAACCGCTATGCCGTGCTGCTGATCTTCCAGGCAATGGACGCCGCGGGCAAGGACGGGGCGATCCGGCACGTCATGTCCGGCGTCAACCCGCAGGGCTGCCAGGTGTTCAGCTTCAAGCATCCCAGCGCGACGGAGCTGGACCACGATTTCCTGTGGCGCACCACCCGTGACCTGCCCGAACGCGGACGCATCGGCATCTTCAACCGTTCTTACTACGAGGAGGTGTTGATTGTGCGGGTGCACCCCGAAATCCTAGCCAATGAACGGCTGCCGGACGCGCGCTTGGCGTCAAAGACCATCTGGGCGGAACGTTATCGCTCGATCGTGGACTTGGAGGCGCACCTCCATCGCAATGGCACGCGTATCATCAAATTCTTTCTCCATCTGTCGAAGGAGGAACAGCGCCAACGCTTCCTCAAGCGCATCGACGACCCGGAGAAAAACTGGAAGTTCAGCAAGGCCGACCTGGCGGAGAGAGCATGGTGGCCGGACTACATGCACGCGTATGAAGCGTGCCTCAGCGCCACCGGCACCAAGGACGCTCCTTGGCATGTCGTCCCGGCCGACGATAAGAAAAACGCCCGTCTGATTATCTCTGAGATCGTCCTAGACGTTTTCAAAGGGCTGAAAATGTCTTATCCGAAGTCCGATGCAAAGCGACGGCGAGAACTGAGCATTATCCGCAAGCAACTGGCCCCTTGACCGCGCTATGACGAACCACTCGACAGCTGCGCCATAGGGGGCAGGGAATAAGTAGTGTGCCTACGGGCCAACCATTAACGAGGGTAGATTTCAATTTTCTCAGCCAACCCTATTTCCGGGCCAGCCCGGGATCTCGATGGCGCGTGCGCAAGTCCATCGAACGTGGATCGGCTGCTACGGAAATTTCACGCCCTTGGCCGGAGTGGCACGAATCCACCAGATGCAGCTCAAAAAAACTCGGCGGTCGTTTCAACAATTCCCTCAACGGAAGGGCGCAGTCACTTCGATTTCAGCGGACTTTCCTCTGAAACGCACTTATTAGCGCCACTTTGGTTCGCGTTAAAATCGCGTCTCCTCCGCCAATTTCACAACGAACGATAGCCGGGGCCTTTGCCCCTTCGAGGTTGGTGGCGATTGGTCGGGTAACACGAACTTCGGCGGCTGGAATTAAAGCTGCGAATCCCGGTATTTGACAATCAGGCGACGGAGTGGACATATTGTCCTCGACGTGAGATTGATCAAACGAACGACGCTGCGCCCCTACGCCGTCCGATTTCCCAAGGCCGGCCGGCCGTTGGACGATTGGGCTCGTCTGGTGCTCGCCGGCTCGTGGCGGAACCTCGTCGAAACACGACGAATGTTTCCCCACGCCGATCAGGCGATGGCCAAAAGCGGCCGGACGGTCACCATCTTCAATGTATGCGGTAATGATTTCCGACTCATCACCGCCATTCACTACGACCGACAAAAGGTCTTTGTCCTCAATTTTCTTACTCACGCCGAATACAGCCGCAACGTCTGGAAGGACCGCCTATGAAAACCGCCACCCATCGCTCAACGCCTTACGCGAAGATTCCCAAGACCTATGCCGGCCTGATGGGGATGCACCTACTCCGCCCCATCCACGACCAGGTTGATGCCGGAAACGCGGCTGAGATAATTGACCAGTTGGCCGGGCACGCGCTCAACCCGGAGCAGGCCGACTACCTTGATCTCTTGAGCGACCTCTATGAAAAATGGGAGAACACCCAGTTTCCGCTTAGCCAAGCCACCGGTTCAGAGTTGCTGCGTCTCGCACTGGCAGAACGCAACGAAGGTGGCGCTGACCTCGCCAAGCTCCTCGGGATCGATGTGTCGCTTGCCTACCGGCTTCTGCGTGGCAAACGGCAGTTGACCGCCCCACAAATTCGCAAGGCCGCAGACACCTACGGGATCAATCCTGCGGCCCTTTTACCGTAAGCGCCGCCCGCCTCCGCGACGGTTATTAGCGCCACTTTGGTTCGCGTTAAAATCGCGTCTCCTCCGCCAGTTTTCTCCTCTGAGGAGTAAAATTCGTCACCTAGGTTGCCAGTCGACATGGCAACCTAAACATGTCCGATCGTTCTTTCGACGTTTCCCGCTTCCAGAACCGCAACGGTGCAGTCTTCTGGCGAGTGTCCGGCTGGCTTCACGGCCTTCGCGTCCGGAAGAACTTCAAATCCCGCGAAGAAGCGGCCGCCCACAAAGCCGCTCTCGAGATCAAAGCGCTTCAAGCCGCCGGAAACGGCCGCGCCGCGACCGCGGCGGCATATCGACGCCGACCTCGCGCAACTCGCCCGCACGGCAAGCCGCAAAGGCCGTCGTGCTCAAATCACATCATGTGCCAACGATGGAGCGCGCCCGATAAACGGAGCTGGCTACGCCCGGAATAAAAGTAATCGGCGGGATCGTCTTAAATTCTCCTCAGGGTGGCCTAGATCCGAAGGTCGTTGAAAGCGCCCTCAAGCAGGGCGCGCGCATCGTGTGGTTGCCCACCCTCCACGCTGAAAACCACCGCCGCAAGGAGGTTCACAGCGATGGAATTTTGAGTGTGCGGGGCAGACGCGTGGTCCCGGCAGCCGAGGTCATCTTTGCGCACATCGCCGCTGCCGATGCGATCCTCGCCACCGAGCATCTCGGAGCAGACGAGATTCCGATTGTGGTCGCCGCTGCCTCGGCATGCGGAGTGGGCAAGATCGTCATCACCCATCCCGAGCACCATGTGGTCGGCCTGAACATCGAAGCACAACGTGCGCTCCATCGGAATTTCCCGGTCTATTTCGAGCGAT
>JBDSGI010000113.1:0-3508 GCA_039919035.1 Opitutaceae bacterium | reverse complement strand
ACGCCGCGACCGGCAGCACGACGACGCTCGAAATGCAGGGCGTGCGCCTGCTCGGGCAGGGCATCTGGCGTTATCATCCCGGCACGAAAGTCTTCGAGGTGTTCGCCGAGGGCGGCGGCAACACCTTCAGCTGTGAGTTCGACCGCTATGGCCGCCTTTTCTCCGGCACCAACACCGGGGCGACGCGCGGGTTGCACTACGCGCAGGGCGCGACCTACGTGAAAAACTGGCCCAAGCACGGGCCGGCGATGAATCCGTTTATCTTTGGTTTCTTCGAGCACATGAAGCATGAGGGTTACGGCCAGCGATTCGCGCAGGCCTTCATCATCTACGAAGGCGGCGCGATGCCCGCGCTCGAAGGCCAAGTAATCGCGGGCATGGCGATGACGAATCGCATTCAGGCGAGCCGGCTCGTGCCCGACACCTCGACGTTTCGCACCGTAGACAGCGTGACGCTTACGACGACGGACGACCGGACGTTTCGTCCGGTCGATCTGCAAACCGGTCCCGATGGCGCGATCTACGTCGCGGACTGGACGGACGCGCGACTCACCCACGTGAGCCCCGTGGATAATTGGGACCGCACCAATGGCCGCATCTTCCGGCTCGTTCCGAAAAACTTTGCGCGCCCGACGCCGGTCGATCTGCGGAAGCTGGCAACCAAGGACCTCGTTGCCCTCCTCGCCCATCCGAACCGCGAGCAACGCGAGCAGGCGCGTCGGCTGCTCGCACAGCGTCCCGAGCCCATCGCGGCCTCGCTGCGCGCGATAGTCGACCGCAACGACGACACCTCCCTCGAAGCGTTCTGGGTGCTCAACCTTCGCGGTGAACTCGACGAGACCGCGCTGCGCACGGCGCTGCGCCATCCCAGCGAACATATTCGCCGCTGGGCCGTGCGCCTGCTCGGCGATCGCAACAACGTCGGCGCGGAGACACGCGAAGCATTGGCCGCGCTCGCGCGCGACGAAGCCGCCGTTGAGGTGCGGAGCCAGCTCGCGAGCAGCGCGAAGCGGCTGCCCGCCGGGCAGGCTTTTCCGATCGTCCGCGCGTTGCTCGCGCACGACGAGGATGCGGCCGACAAACACCTGCCGCTCCTCATTTGGTGGGCGCTCGAAAGCAAAGCCGACACCGGCCGCGAGGAGTTGCTCGCGCTCGTGGCTGATCCGGCGATTTGGAAAACGAAACTCTTCGCCACGCATCTCGCGGCGCGCATCGGGATGCGTTTCACCGCCGACCAAGGGCCGCGCAGATACACCACGCTCAAACAAGGCACCTACTCCGATTGGATCATCGAGCGGGCGCCAGAGTTTCTCGCACGCAATCTCGACTACTGCGGGCGGTTGCTGGCCGCTGCGCCGGGCGCGGGCGAAGCGGCGCAGCTCGTTGCCGGAATGGCGAAGGGGCTGACGGGACCGCGCGTCGAGGTGGTGCCGGCGAACCTGAGCACCGGAATCGAACGGGCCTGGTCGAGTGGTTCGCATTCGGCGGCATTGGTGGCGTTTGCCGCGCGGCTCGGTCGCTCTGACGCAATGGCTGAGGCGATTGCGGCGGTGAAGGCGGGCCAACTCAAAGAGGCCGACCAGCAATTGTATTTGGATTTGTTTGCCGCGACCGCGCCGGCCGAGGCGCTGCCGATTGTCGCCGAGCTCGTGCGCAACGAGAAGAACGAGACGCGCCGCGCGGCCCGGCTCGCCGCGCTCGGTGGCTTCGACGAGGTCGCGGCGGCGGAGGTGGTCTTCGAGGTGTTCGGCACGTTTACGCCGCGCCTGCAAAGCACGGCGCAGCGGATGTTGTGCGCCCGGTCGTCGTGGGCGCTGGCGATGTTGCAGCGGATGAACCTCGGGACGTTCAACCCCGGTGTGCTCAGCTCCGGCAACCTAGCTCAGCTCCGCAGCCACAATGACGCCCGCATCGACACGATGCTGGCGACCCACGAGCAGAAATTCGCCGGCGACCCCGCGCAGCAGGCCGCCCAGCGCGCCTACGAAGTCGGTAAGATTGCCTACAACCTCACCTGCGCGGCGTGCCACCAAGAAGCGGGCGATGGACGCCTCGGCCTGGCACCCCCGCTTGTCGGTTCGCGTTGGCTGCACGCCGGCGACACTCCGCTCGTGAGTATCGTGCTGCACGGGAAGGAAACCCCTGCGCGCGGTTTCGTGATGCCGCCGTGGAGACAGTTCGACGACGCCCAACTCGCCGCGATCCTTACCTACGTGCGCCGCGAATTCGGCAACCAAGCCGCCGTCGTCACGCCCGCGAAAATCGCCGAAGTCCGCGCCGCCGCGAGCGGGCGCGTGAAACCGTGGAGTGACGCGGAGCTGGAGACGCTGGCCGGTTTACGACCGACGAAGTGACGCTTCGCTGAGATTTGTTCACGGATCCTCGTAGCCTTTGCGCTCGATGCGTGGCGTGGGGGGCGGGGGCGTGAGGCCGTGGGCGAGCATGACTTCGCGGATCGCGGCGGCGGTTTCGAAGGAGGGTTTGAAATTTCCGTAGCGGTGGCCTTCGGCGATGAGGAGCGGGGTCCAGCCGCGTTTGTTGGGCTGATTCCAGACTTCAATTTTTGCGCCGCGGGCATCAAGGAATTTTATCACCTTCGGGAAATTGTCGAAGGCGGCGCCGTGCATCGCGGTGTCGCCGGTTTTCGAGACGGCGTTGATATCGGCGCCGAGGCTGAGGAGATACGCGACGGCTTCGAGGGATTCCTCCTCAGTGCCGGCTTCCTCCTCGACGGAGCGCGTGCCGAGGCCGGCGGCGGCCATGAGGGGCGTGCAGCCGTCGATGTTGGTGAGCGTGGGATCGGCGCCGAGGGAGTGGAGCAACTTGAGGAAGGGCGCGTCGCAGGTGTCGGCGGCGAGCATGAAGGGCGTGCAGCCTTTGCGCGCGATGCGGCCGGCGCCCGAGGGGCCGCCGGCGAGGCGGAGGTTGAGGTCGGCGCCCTTGGCGACGAGTTTCTTGACGAGGTCTTCGCTGGTGTAGAGGCCGGTGCCCTCGGGGACGGGCTGGCCGTCGTCCTCGCCGCTGTCGGGTTTGCGCACCCAAGTGAGCACGTGGAGCGGGGCGTAGCCGGAGCGCAGATCATTGGGATTCGCGCCGAGTTCGAGGAGGGCGGCGGCGAGTTCGAAATGGCCGTTTTCCACCGCGATGATGAGCGCGCTGGTGCCGGCGCGCGGGAGTTTTTTGGCCGGGTTTTTGGCTGGCTGGGTGGCTTCGTTCACATCGACGCCGGCCTTGAGCAGGAGGCGAACGAGGTCGGCGTGGCCGGCGCGGGCGGCGAAGAGGAGCGGGGTGAAGCCGGTGTCGAGGGGCGTGCGGAAATCGGCGCCGGCGGCGATGAGCGCGGCCACGACTGCGGTGTTGCCCTCGTGCGTGGCCCACATGAGCGCGGTCTGGCCGCCGGTGGGGAGCTTCGCGTTTACATCGACGCCACGGGCGAGGAGCGCCTGCACGGCGTCGAGCTGGCCGGTGCGCGCGGCGGTCATGAGCGGCGTCTCGCCGCCGCGGAGCG
>JBDSGI010000112.1:0-6904 GCA_039919035.1 Opitutaceae bacterium | reverse complement strand
GTTGGCAGCGTGGAGCCCGAAGCGTTTGCCAATGCGAGGTCAGCGTGGTCGGCCATATGAAAACTCGGCCGCGCCATCCAACACGTTTTCCCGGCACACGCCACGTCGCACCGCGCACATCGCACACACGCAATGTGCGCCGTCCGCGCGTGTGTGGGCTTGAGAGGAACACCATCCCCGAATCACTCGCGATCACAGAGTCAATTCGACCGCGCGCGCGCCGGCCTCGTCAGGGACAGCGTATCGGAGTTTGAGTGTCACACTCGACGGGGCTGGGGCGACGATTCGCCCCAGTCAGGCCCGCCGGCGCCCGACGCAGGACGGGCCGTGGCAAAGCATCGGGAGCCGATGCGCGGAGGTCCGCCGACTCCAGCCGAGGCACGCCCACCCCACGAAAGTGTCCCTTCACAGCACTCCGAAGCGCGCCCGAAAACCGCGTGCGAACGATTTCAACAATGGCCCGGACCACGGGGCCGGCGATGGGAGAATTTCAAGTAATGCGGCTATTCCGGCACGCGCCGCAGAAGACGATTTCACTCTCATCGTATCGGTGCAGAACGTGCCTCACGAGAGTTTGTGCGATGCCAATTGCCGCGCGAAAGATGCACAGGCCGCCGGTCCGGCACTCGCGGCTGCGAGCCGTGGACGTTTGCCACCGCGTGGGACGCGCCACCCCGGACGAGCGGCGGAGGGTCGGGCCGGAGGCACCCGCGCAGCCGGAGGCGGAGCGGGCGCGAGTGCAGCGGTCCGCGCCCGACCTTCCGCCGTCGTTCCGGGCAACTCCCGCCCTTCGCAAGAACACGGTCCCGCCGGCCGTCGCAACGCATAGGCCGGCGGGATGGTGTTCCGGGTGGCGGCAAGATTTTGAGCCGTTCACCTGCGAGCAGGGGTAGGTCTTCACCGCGGAAACATGTGATATTGGCTTCGTCCATCCAGTCGCCTGAAACTACGATGCCGTGCCGACTGTGCCTCCCCCGAAATCGAAATGGAGGCGACGACATTCGGGATATAGATCATCGCTACGCTCCAAGAAGGTTGGCCCGACTGACCTGTCTTGCCGCGCACTTTGACGGCTGCATTCCGTGTGTCCTCCCGAAATGGCCCAAGTTCGAGAAGGCAAAGTGGCCCACCGCCAATTTCGAAGCGCGCGGCGCCATTTTCGACCCGGTTGCGGAATCCGGGCGCCTTTTGACGTTCATCCCGCCAGAAGTGGTTAGGCGCAATCGTTTCCCAACGACCGGCGAAACCAGCGCCGCGCTCAAGTCATCTTTCGGGTCATGGTGGCCACCAATTCGCCGACCAGTGGGTTGGGAAATCTTCGGCTCGGAGTAATGGCGTAAAAGGATTCCCGAATCTGCGGCATGCGATGGGTCTGCACCAAGACTCCATCCTCGATTTCGTCCCGCACCACCACGGGAGGAACCAGCGCCAGACCTTCGCCTTCACGGGCCAAGAGCCGGAGCATCGCCATGTCGTCCACCTCGGCCATGACTCGGGGACGCACGCCGGCTGCGGCGATCAGGCGGTCAAACGCCGCGCGCGTATTGCTCTCCATGCTGGGCAAAATAACGGGGACGTCCCGAAAATCCTCCGGAAAGCGCAGGCGTTTTTTCTTCCAAGCCGGCACGCCGACCATGCCGACCGCCTGCTCCGCGAGGAGATGGCTGTGCCAGGGCGTTTCCGCATCGCGGCGCGCCGGTGAGTTGGAGAGAACCAAATCCACCTCATGCGCATGCAAGGCGACCAGCAATTCCCGTTGCGCGCCGGAGCGAATCACGACCTCGATCTCAGCCCGGTGAAGCGCGGGCTGAAGAAACTCCACTTGAAAATTTCGCGACAAGGTGGCCACGGCTCCGACGCGCAAGACCTGCCGCGCGGCCCCGGGGGCACGATTCCGCATGACGTCCATCAGTTCCTCGCCGGATCGCCCGATGCTATCGGCATAGTCGAGCGCGATGCGCCCCGCCTCGGTCAGACGCAGTCCGCCGTGCCCGCGATCAAACAGCTTTTGCCCCAGGCTTTCCTCCAACTGCCGCAACTGGATGCTCAGCGCCGGCACCGAGAGATGCAAGGTTTCCGCGGCGCGGGTGACACTCAGTTCGCGAGCGATCATTCGAAAATAGCGAAGATGGTGAAAATTCAGGAAGGCGGGCATGGTTTAATCGATTAGATTAAATCTAACGACTTCTTCCAAACCATGTAATCGACTAAAACTCAAGGCCCCGCTATTCTCCGGGCGATGAGCCTTCTTTCTTCCGTGGTTCTACTCGCCCTGCCGAGCCTGCCGGTCGCCGCCGGCTTGATCGCCCGCGTCGGTCAACCCGCACTGGCGGGCCGGCTGGCCCGCTGGGCCGCTGCGGGCGCGCTGGCCTTGGCGATGCTGGCTGCGGTGGTGTTGTTTCTACAAGGACCACAGACCACGCGGTGGTCGCCCTTCGGGACGGACGCGGCCGTCGCGGTCGCCCTGCGACTGGATACGGTCTCGGCGCTCATGGCGGTGCTCGTGACTTTTCTGGGCGTGGTGGTGCTGCGATTTTCCCAGCCTTATCTCGCAGGCGATCCCAATCAGGCTCGTTTCCTGTCCTGGATGAGCCTGACGCTGGGCGCGGTGATCGTGCTGGTGCTGTCGGGTCATCTGCTGCTGCTGCTCGTCGCCTGGATCGGCACCAGCCTCAGCCTGCACCGGCTGCTGCTGCACTACCCCGAGCGGCCCGGTGCGGTGTTTTCCGCCCGCAAGAAATTTGTCGTCAGCCGGCTAGGCGACGCCTGCCTGCTGGCGGCGGCACTGACTCTGCACGCCCACTTTCAGACTTTCGACCTCGCAGCGATTTTCACCGGCCTGCGGGAAGGTCAGACGGGCGGCGTCACCACGGCCGGCCTGCTGTTGGCCGTTTGCGCGATGTTAAAGTCAGCGCAGTTTCCCTTTCACAGCTGGCTCCCGGATACGATGGAAACACCGACCCCGGTGTCGGCCTTCATGCACGCGGGAATTATCAACGCCGGAGGATTTTTGGTCATTCGGCTGGCGCCGGTATTCGCGCTAGCTCCGCAAGCCTCCCACCTCCTCGCCGTGGCCGGGGCGGTGACGGCGGCCTTCGGCGCGATTGTGATGCTCGCCCAGCCCAGCGTGAAACGGGCCCTGGCCTACTCCACGATCGCACAGATGGGGTTTATGATCCTGCAATGCGGTTTGGGCGCCTACGGGCTGGCCTTGTTACACATCGCGGCTCACTCGCTCTATAAAGCGCACGCATTTCTCACGGCCGGCTCCACGATCGGTGCGGTGCCGCGCGCGGCGGTGCCTCTGCACACTCCCGCACTCACCCTCGGGGTCCTCGTTGGCGGACTGCTGGTCGCGCTGGGGGCGACTGCGGTGCAGGTGCTCGCACCGCTGATGCCGACGCCCCCTCGGATCTTCGGCGTCGTGCTTGCGCTCGCCGTCGCCTACGGCATCGCGCGCGTCTGGTCGGTCGCGCGCGGGGTGAGCACCCTCGTGCGTGGAGTGATCGTTGCGGGCGCCATCATCGGACTGAGTTTGGAGCTGCACGCCCTGGCCTCATCCCTCTTCGCCGATCTGCCCGTGATCCATACCCCCGCGGTGCTGCTCGTCGCCATCGGGATGATTTTCGCCGGACTCTTTTTATTCCAGGCCCTCCTGTGGCGGGCAAATCGACACCCACTGGGTCGTCGGTTCTACGTCCATGCCCTCAACGGATTTTACGTCGGCACAGTCTTCAATCGCATCCTCGGCCAGCTCTGGCCGCGTCAGTCTCCGCAGTCCTGATTCAAGTCCAACCAACTGCCCGCAGCGCTCCCCGCCATGTCCATCCCGAAGTCCCTGTCCCTGCCTTCTAGCCCGGTCCCATCCGCCGAACTTGAGGCCGCCCTCGCCGCCACGCTTCCCCGCATCCCCCCGCTCTGGCCACTGCGTCATTTCGTAGCGGTCAACCCCTTCGTCGGACTCGTCAACCAACCCTTTCCCGTCGCCTGTGAAATATTGCAGCGCACCGTCGGCTGCGCGCCGTTGCAAAGCCCCGCTGACTACCAGCGTGCGTCGGAGGAAGGGCGGATTGACGCCGCCGATCTCGCGACTGCTGGCGACGCCCGGTGGACACCGGCCGCACTCCGCCAGGCACTGGACGAAGCGGGCGGCGAATCCCAGCCAGCGACTCTGTTCACGGTGGCCGAATGGCTCGATCAATCCCGCCCCCGCGCCCATTGGAGCGTCTTCGTCGTCGATGAAATTTCCAAGTGGTGCGCCGTGACCTTCGACGAAAACCAGACGACGTGGAACAGCCCTTGGAAAACGACCGGGCTCTACCGGGCCTGGCGCGAGGCGGCGGTGCATGATCGCAACCCGGAGGCCTTCGGGCTCACCGGATTCCGGGCCTTTGTGACGTCGTTGCCGTTGGAGGGCGATGCGGCCATCGCGAAGTGCCTCGCGCTACTCGAACCGCATTCCGGCGCGTGGGCCGACTTCCTACACCGACAGTTGGCCACCGTCGCGGGATGGGCGGGCTACGTGCAATACATGGTGCGCGAAGACGCGTTGAGGGGCCGGCCCAACCCGGCCCTCAAGGAACTTCTCGCGATTAGGCTGGCCTATGATGCGGCGCTTTTCCGGGCTTTTGCGAGGAGCGCAAATGGTCAGCCCGAATGGGGCCGTCCCGCCGTTGCGCGCTGCGAGTCGAAGCGCTACGCCGCGCTCGCCCGCTGGCAATTCGCCTTCGAGGCCGGCTACCAGCGCCGCCTCGCTCACGCTCTGGCCGCCCAACCGGCTGCGGCTTCCACCGTCCGCCCCGTCGCTCAGGCCGTCTTCTGCATTGATGTGCGTTCGGAAATTTTCCGCCGTCACTTGGAAGCGGCGCTGCCCGGCGTGCAGACCATCGGATTCGCCGGGTTCTTCGGGTTCCCCGTGGCGCATCAAACGGCCGGTTCGCCGGCGGCGGCATCCCGCTGCCCCGTGCTGCTCGTGCCGCCGGTTGCTAGCTGCGAGCCAACGCCCGCGGCGGAAGCCGCCGCTGCGGTCTCCGCTCGAGCCGAGGCAGGCGCGTGGAAAGCGTTTCAAAATTCGGCCGCTTCCTGCTTCTCCTTTGTCGAGACGGCCGGCCTCGCTTTCGGCGCCGCGCTGGGTCGCGCGCGCAAGTTCTCCGGCCCGGCGTGCGCACGCGTCGCGCCCGGCTTCGCGTCCGCCTCACTCGAAGTCCGGGTCGGGCTGGCGGCCGGCGCACTCAGAAACATGGGCTTCGTCCGCCACTTTGCCCGCATCGTGATTATTTGCGGGCACGGCAGTCAGAGTGCCAACAACCCCTATGCGTCCGGTCTCGATTGCGGAGCCTGCGGCGGACACGCCGGTGACATCAACGCCCGTCTGGCGGCGGCCACGTTGAACGATCCCGAAGTTCGCGCCGCACTCGCACAACAAGGTCTAACGATACCCGAGGATACGTTTTTCCTCGCCGGACTGCACAACACCACGACGGACGACGTCATCCTCTTCAATTTTGATTCCGTGCCGGGCAGTCACTTGGTCGATTTGGTCAATCTGCGGCGGTCGCTGGCCGTCGCAAGCGGGGCGGCTCGTCGCGAGCGCGCGCCCTTGCTCGGCCTGGCAGGTCTCTCCGAAGGTCACCTCGACGCCGCAGTGCGCTCCCGCGCGGTCGACATCGCACAAATCCGACCGGAGTGGGGTCTCGCCAACAACGCCGCGCTCGTCGCCGCGCCGCGAAGCCGCACGGCAAAACTCAAACTCGAAGGCCGCGTTTTTCTCCACGACTACGACTCGTCGTCGGACCCGGAAAGCAAGGTCCTCACCCTCATTCTCTGCGCCCCGGTTGTGGTCGCCAGTTGGATCAACCTGCAATATTACGCCTCACGCATCGATCCCCTGCGCTACGGCTCGGGCAACAAGGTTCTGCACAACGTCGTCGGCGGTCTGGGCGTGCTGGAGGGCAACAGCGGAGACCTGAAAGTCGGGCTGCCGTTGCAGTCCATCCACGACGGTGAGCGATTTGTCCACGAGCCACGCCGCCTGGCGGTCTATGTCGAAGCGACTCCCGCCAAAATTTCCGCCGTTCTGGCCAAGAATCCGGAAGTGAGACAATTATTCGACAACCACTGGCTGCACTTGTGGGCCATCGACCAACTCGAATGCTACCGCTATTGCTCTGGCCGTTGGCAAACCTCTACACCCCTAAGCAAAGGTTGCGTGACGTGATACAATTAGACCCAGTGCAACCAACGCTTCCCGCCGCCTTCGCCTCGTGGGCTCAAGTCCTCACCGACTGGAAGGTCATCGGCGTGTTCGATTCCTGCCCACGTCCGGCGTGCCTCGTGCCACACCCCGAACTGGCCGCGCCCTTCGTCGCCGAAATCAGCGCTGCCATTCGCGAGAAACAACTGGGCCGCCGGCCATTGGAAGCGGCGATTAAACGTGAGAAGGTAACCGAGCCCGCCTACGACCACTATGGCCGGCAATCGTATCTCGATCTGCGCGGCGAAATGGAATCAGCGCAGGACCGCTATTTCGCCGAACGCCACGCGAGCCGCGGCGCACGCTCGCCCGAAACTAGTTCGCCGCTACTCGCGCGAATCGCCCACCTGCAATCGGAGTTCTTCGCGTGCCGCCGGCGCCACGAGCCAGACGTCGAGCAAGCGCGCTGCACCAGTGTCCGAGCCTATTGGGCCGCGAATCCCGCTAGTGGGATATGCGATACGTTTTTCGACGACACGCCCGTCAGCCATGCGGCAGCGCGCATGAGCCGCATCGCCGCCGCTTGGTGGTGGCGCGAGTTCTTCGCCCGCCTGCAAACCCGCCTCGCCCGCCATCACGCAGCCGATGGCTGCTTCCTCGACGCGCTTCCCTCCCTGCGTGAGAAGGCGAAAAAGAAAACTCTCGCCGCGC
>JBDSGI010000111.1:0-4181 GCA_039919035.1 Opitutaceae bacterium | reverse complement strand
GGCTGGCAGCCCGTCGGCCGGGGGTTCACCGCAAGTTCGTCGATGATGCGCTCGAAGCGAACGCGGTGGCTCGCATCCGTCAGCCGCTCAAGAAACTTTCGCGCGGACCGGCCGACGAGGACTGTGTAGCGCATGAAGCTTCAGCTTTACCTCCGACCACGGCTTGAATCCGCCGTCCAACAGTGCGGCGCGGTGGGCGATTAAGTCGGCCAGTTCTTCGCCTCGTTGGGCGAGCCGTCGGCGAAGCGAATGAAGTTGGCGCGGGGTCAGCTCCCCAATCGATCGTTCGACTTCGGTCACGGTGGCCATGGGGCGAGTCAATGTCGCGCCGGCGCCAAGTCAACGGCGGCAGGGTCGCTCACTTCTCCGGCTTTTCCCACAGGAAACTTTTATGTTCGGCGAGGAGGCGGCCGTCGGCGGCGAGCAGGGAAACTTTCCAAGCGACGGGATTCGTCTTCTTGCCGCCGGGCCAGTCGGCCCCGGTCAGGCCGAGTTGGAGCACCGTTTCCTTTTCCGGCACGGCGGCGGGAAACGAATAGGTCTTGGGCTCGGGGCCATCGGGCCGGATCACGCTGACTTGAAACTTGGCGCCGGCGACGGCGTTGGCGCTTTTGAGGCGGACGAGAAAATAATAACCGGCGCGCGCCTCGGGGTGGGTGCGGAGGACCGATGACTTGGCCTGGGATTCGCCGCCGCCAAAGTATTCCGCGATCCGGTCGAACGCCTCGGCGTCGCGCCAGCCGGGCCAGACGCGGACGAACTCAACATCGGCCGCACGGCCAAGGGCGGACGAGGCGATCAGCAGAAGGCCAAGGAGGAGGTGTCGCATGGGTGAAGCACGGCGCGACTCGCGACGCGGGGCGACAACGAAATCAATTCCGCAGCTCGATGAGCTGGTAGCGGTGAATGCCCATCGGGGCGGGCGCCCAGTTTTTCACGGCGGGGTGGATCAGGTAGGTGCGCGCGCCGAAGACCAACGGCGCGACGGCGGCTTCGTCGAGCGCGAGTTTTTCGGCTTCGCGCAGCAGCGCCAGACGCGCAGCCGGATCGACGGTGTTCGCGGCTTGATCGAGGAGGCGGTCGTAGGCGGGGTTGGCCCAGCCGCTGGAGTTGCCGCCGTGGCCGGTGCGGAGCGGGTCGAGGAAGTTGGTCGGGTCGGGGAAGTCCGCCGTCCACGTGCCGATCGCGATGGTGTGGCGCAGGGCGTTGCGGGCTTCGACCCACGTCTTCTGCTCAGAGGGCTCGATGGTGATTTTTACCCCGAGCTCGCGCTGCCACAGCGCCTGGATGATCTCGGCGACCTTTGGCATGGTGGCGTCGTTGCGCACGAGCATCGGCAGGGTGGGGAAGCCTTGCCCGCCTGGGTAGCCGGCGGCGGTGAGCAGTTCACGGGCGGCGGCGAAGTCTTCGCGTTGTCCTTCCGGCCCGTCGTAGTCGCCGCAATTCGGCGCGACGAACGTGCGCGCGGGCTTGCGGGCGTCGTTGAACACGGCACGGGTGATCGCGGCTCGATCGAGCGCGAGGGCGAGCGCGCGGCGGACCCGCGGATTGGTGAGGGGAGCCTTGGTGACGTTGAAATTCACGAACATGACATTCAGCAGCGGATCGAGGCGCAGCTGGTCGGGCGCGTCGCGGCGATAGACGGGAATCTTCGAGGGCGGCACGTCGAAGGTGAGGTGCAGCTGGCCGGCGCGGAAGTTGAGTTCTTCGGTGTCGGATTTTTCGATGGGGAAGAAGACGAGGCGCTCAAGCTGATTGGCGGCCGCGCCCCAGTAGTGGGGATTCTTGGTGACCACGACGCGGGCGTTGGGCTGCCACTCGGCGAGGGTAAAGGCGCCGTTGCCCACGAGCTTACCGGGGCGCGCCCACGGCGAGGTGCGGTCGTCGCTGCGGCCGGCGGCTTCGACGGAGGCGCGGTGAATCGGCATCCACGTGACGGCCATGCCGAGCACATAGGGCGCGGGCCGGGCGAGCGTGAGGCGCAGCGTGGTGTCGTCGATGGCGGTGACGCCGACCTCGGCGAAGGTTTTCGTTTTGCCGGCATTGAACGCCTCGGCGCCGCGGATGGGCGCGAGCATGTAGGCGTAGGACGAGGCGAGCGCGGGCGAGAGGTAACGCTCGAAGGACCACGCGAAATCGCGCGCGGTCAGGCGGTCGCCGTTGGACCAGCGGGCGTTGGCGCGCAGGTGAAAGGTGTAAACCAACCCGTCGGGCGAAATGTCCCAGCTTTCGGCCACGCCGGGCATGGGGATGGAGGTTTTCTCGTCAAACGTGGTGAGGCCCTCGAAGAGCGCGGCGATGATGTTGAATTCGGTCGAGGAGTCGTAGAGGTGGGGGTCGAATGAGGCGGGCTCGTTTTGGTTGCCGATCAGCAGCGTCTTCGTGCGAAATCCCGCCTCGACGGGTGTTTCGCGTTTCGCGCAGCCGGCGCCACCGAGGGCGACGACGGTCAAGGCCGTGGCTAGGGCGAGGCGGGAGGGAAACGACGGAAGGAGGCGCATGACGTGGCGGCAGCGAAACCCGGGCTCGCGGCCGAGGCAAAAATCTTTTCTAAGAAAGGCGTCCCCCGAGCGTCTATCCGGTGGACCCGCATGTTCACCCCGTCCCCGAACTCCCGGGCTACGATACATGAAGACCTCGGTTTTCTGGAACGCACCTTCGCGGACCACCACGCACCGCTCATCCGCTACGCCACGCGCCTCCTCGGCGATCCGGATCGGGCGCGCGATGTGGTGCAGGATACCTTCGTCAAACTCATGGGCCAGCCGCCGGAGGCCGTCAACGGGCACACGGTCGAGTGGCTCTTCACCGTTTGCCGGCACGCCGCCTTCGACGTGCTGCGCAAGGAAGGCCGCGTGAGACGCTTCGAGGAAGGTCAAATCGAGCGCGTGACCGCCGCCGACCCGCGGCCGGGCCGCACGCTGGAGCACGCCGAGACGCACGCCGCGATCCTGCAACTCATCGAAAAACTTCCGCCCAACCAGCAGGAGGTCGTGCGGCTCAAGTTTCAAAATGGTTTTTCCTACAAGGAAATCGCCCGCATCACCGACCACTCGGTGACCAACGTGGGATTTCTCATTCACGCTGCCGTTGCGCGCCTACGCGCGGAATTCGCCGCCCAGCGGCCCTAAACTCTGACGACCGATGCACGACCGCCCGCTGACCTCTGACGATCCCCGACTCACGGCTTACGCGCTGGGTGAACTGGAAGGCGAGGACTGCGCCACCGTGGAATCGGCGCTGCGCCGGCAGCCGGGGCTGCGCGCCGCAGTGGACGAGATTCGCGCGACGGCGGCGATGGTGCAGTCAGCGCTGGCGGTGGAGGAGTTGCCGGAAACCGGCCGGGCAGTTGCGCGCGAACCGTCGCCGCCACTGGCGAGAGCCGCGATTCTTCCGGGCGACAAGCCGCACCTCCTCGATGGCGGCACTGCCCGTCACGGCACGAAAGTGCTTCGGTTTCCAGCGCTCTATTATTGGATCGGTGGATTGGCGGCGGCGGGCTTCGCCGTGATGGTCGGGCTGCGTGACGACCAGCCGCGCCCGCGATCCGGTGAGAGCATTCAAGTGATTTCCTCCGGGGCGGGAAGCGACGCGGGCGCGACGCGATTGGCGACTGTCGTCGGACCGAACCCCGAAACAATCTCAAGCGCCGGCAAGGTGCCGACCGAGACGGGGGAGGCCGTGCCGCCGCCGGTGTTTCTCGCCAATGATCTCACGCTCATGGATCAGGCGAGGAGCGAGCGCGAGGCGGTGGCGACTGTGAGCGGGGAGCCCTTGGCGCCGCCGACGTTCGTCGCGCCGCCGAGCCTGCCGGCGCCGCTGCTGCGGGCGAACCTGCCCGCCCCGTTCCGCATCGCGATCGCACCGCCGCCGGCCTACCCACGCACGCCCTCGATTCTGCCAAACTTCGATCTCGGCGCGGCGGGCGGCCCGCCCGCGGTAACCGACGACGTGGTGGTGCTCTCGGCCTTCACGGTGACGGCTCGGCGGGGCGGAGTGGGCAGCGGGATGATCGAAAATTCCTTCGAGCACGACCACCTCCCGGCGCCACCGGCCGGTGCGAAGTTCGGTCGGTCTGTGGAGGCTTCCGGCCCGATCCGGGAAAATGACTTCGTCAGCACCGCCGCGCACCGCGTTTCGTCGTTTGCCGTCGAGGTTGGAACGTCGAGTTACGCCAACAT
>JBDSGI010000110.1:0-2710 GCA_039919035.1 Opitutaceae bacterium | reverse complement strand
TTGCGGAGTCGACGGTGATCTTTGGACCCATCGCCCAGTTGGGATGCTTCACGGCGTCGGCGGGCGTGACGTGCGCGAGCTTGTCCGCCGGCCAGTCGCGAAACGCGCCACCGCTGGCGGTGAGCACGATGCGGCGCACGCCGGCCTGGGGGTGGCCTTCGAGGCACTGGAAGACGGCGTTGTGCTCGCTGTCGACGGGCAGGAGTTTCGCGCCGTATTTCTTCGCCGCGGCCATGACAAACTTGCCCGCGAGCACGAGAATTTCCTTCGAAGCGAGCGCGAGATCTTTCCCAGCGGCGAGCGCCGCGAGCGCGGGTTCGAGGCCGGTGGTTCCGACCACGGCGACGAGCACGACATCCGCGCTCGGTAGCTGGGAAAGTTCGGTGAGGCCCGCGAGGCCGCTGACGAGCCGCGTGCCGGGGGGAAATGCGGCGACATTGCTGCGTGCGGCGCCGAACGCCGTCTCGTCAAACACACCCACGTGGCGCACGTCGAACTGGCGCGCGATGGCGGCGAGTTTTTCCCAGTTGGCGCGGGCGGCGATGCCCACGAGTTCGAGTTTATCGCGGTGCGCCGCGAGCACGCGGAGGGTGTTTTCACCGATAGAACCGGTGGCGCCGAGCAGCACCACGCGCTTCCGGCGATTTGTCGAACTAGAGGGAGGCATCGTTCTCGTCATCATTCTCCTTCTCGTTCTCAGGTTCGTTTTTCCCGGAGGAGAGAACGATTGCAATTAAGAGAACGAGAAAGAGTTTTTACGGCAGGCGGAAGAAATAATAGGCGAGGGGCGCGACGAAGATGATGCTGTCGCTCAGGTCGAACATCCCGCCGATGCCGGGAATCGTCGCGCCGGAATCCTTCTGGTTGGCTCGCCGCTTCAGCACGGACTCCACGAGATCGGCGACGATGCCGACGATGGCGATCGGCACGGCCATGAGCGCGGCCGTGAGCGGCGTGAGGTGCGCCGGAAAAACTCCGCGCGCCAGCCACGCAATCAGCGCGCCGACGCCCATCGCGACCACCACGCCGCCGGCGGCGCCTTCCCAGGTTTTCTTCGGGCTGATTTGCGGCGACATCTTGTGCTTCCCGATCGCCAGGCCCGTGAGCAGCGCGCCGGTGTCGCAGAATTTCACGACAGCGATGAGCCAGAGGCAGAGCAGCAACCGGCCGTTGGCCGAAACGGTGTCGCCGGGCAGCGGCGTGACGATGGCGACGAGGTATTGCAGCATCACCGCGACGTAAACCAGGCCGAACAATGTCGAGGCCAGCGACTCGACGCGGGTTTCCGGCGTGCGTTCGCCGAGCAGCCGCACCGCGAACACGATCACCGCCAGCGGCAGCACCAGCGGGGTGGGGAACGCGCAGAGCGTTTCGAGCCACGGAGACATCGTGATCAACGCCCCGCAGCTCAGCCCGAGCTTGTCGAACGGATCGTAGCCGGACGCGTGCATCAGACCGTAGAACTCGCGCAACGTGAGGACTGAAATCAGGCCGATTAGCACCAACGCGCCGGTGGTGCGAAAATACCACAGCGCGCCGCCGACAATGATCCAGAGCGCGACCGTGCTGAAAATTCGTTTGCCCATGCGGGTCGGTTAGGGCGCGCGCTGGCTCACTTGGCGGCCGCGGGTTTCAACTGCTCACTGGTGAGACCGAAGCGACGCTCGCGCCGGTTGTAGTCCGCAATCGCGGCGGCGAGATCGGCTTTGGTGAAATCGGGCCACATCACTTGGGTGAAAACAAACTCCGCGTAGGCGGCCTGCGGCAGGAGGAAGTTGCTGATGCGCGTCTCGCCCGAAGTGCGGATCACGAGATCGGGGTCGGGCATGTCGCCGGTATATAGGTAGCGGCTGAAGGTCGCCCACGAGTTGTCGTTGAGCTTCTCCTTGCCGGCGGCGACGGCGGCGGCGTAGGCACGCGCGGCATCGACGATTTCCGTGCGCGCCCCGTAGTTCAGCGCGAGCACCAGCGTATAGTCGGTGAAGTGCTTCGTCGCTTCCATCGTGGTGTGAAGAACCTTCTGCACCCCGGCTGGAAGTTCTTCTGTGCGGCCGATGGTGCGGAGCCGCACGCGGTCGCGCACGAAGGTCTCGAGTTCTTTTTTCAGGTAAAACTCCAGCAGGCCCATCAGCGCTCCCACTTCCTCCTGCGGTCGATTCCAATTCTCGATCGAAAACGCGTAGAGCGTGAGCATCCGCACCCCGAGGTCCCGGGCGGCAAACGTCGTCGTGCGCACGGTCTCGACGCCGCGGCGGTGACCCTCGATGCGGGGCAGCCCGCGCTGTTTCGCCCAGCGGCCGTTGCCATCCATGATGATGGCGACGTGGTGCGGGACTTTTTCAACGGGGGCGGACATGCAGCAGGGAGCGACGTTGGGTGGGGCGAGGCTGGTTGACAAGCCGCCAGACGAAACGTGCCCGCCTCATTGACGGAGGCGCGGCCGCGGATAATCTGAGCCGATGAGCCGCCCACTTACGCCGCAAAAAATCCTCAAAGCCGGCGCTAAACTGCCGGGATGGAAGTTCCAGCGCGATGCGCTGGTGAAGACCTTCAAGTTTGGTTCATTTCGCGAGGCCATGAGCTTCATGGTGCGCGTGAGCTACGAAGCGGAGGAACTCAACCATCACCCCGAGTGGAACAACGTTTACAACCGCGTCGCCGTGCGCCTCACGACCCACGACGCGGGAAACAAAATCACCGCCAAGGACGT
>JBDSGI010000109.1:0-2974 GCA_039919035.1 Opitutaceae bacterium | reverse complement strand
AGGCAGCCCATTTCGCTCGTTTCCCTTCTTGCGCCGCGGGCGGCTCTTTGCGGCCATTTCTCCCGCTGCACGATAATCGCCGGCCTCGCCCTTGTTCCGCCGCCGACCGCGGCCGATTGTCCGAAGGTTACGCAGGAGTTGTTGGCCGCGTTTGGCGTGCCCGGCACGCTCTTCGATCCGAAGGTCGAACTCTACAGCGGCGCGGGCGTGAATCTCACCGAGAACGACAATTGGCTGGTCAGTCTCACGAGCACCTTTACGAGCGTCGGAGCTTTTGGGTTACAGGCGGGAAGTCGCGATGCAGCCCTGCTGGCGACGCTCCCGCCCGGTGCCTACAGCGTGCAGGTGAAGGGTGCCGACGGCGGCACGGGCGAGGCGCTCGTGGAAATCTACGAGGTGCCGTAGGCTGCGGCGGAACCCGAATCAAGCGGTGTAGGGCGCGGCAGGGGCAGGGATTCCGGCGTTAGGCGGTGCGTTCGATGGCCAGAAAGGCAGCGAGCCGCTGGCGCAAACGGCTGTGGCGTTCGCGCGAAATGGATCCGAGCGCGCCGAGAAAATGGTCGGCGGGCAGAACGGTGAGGAAGCCGAGCCGAATGACCGAAGCCGACTTGAGGCCGCTGCCGAGGAAATCGGTCTGAGCCGGGTCGATGAGGTCATCGAAGCCGGCCACCGCCTGATGGACTTGCGTGCTGACGCCGCAAATGAGCCAGTCGCCGAACGGCGGCATCCGCCGCAAAAGAATTACCGGACGAGGTTTCGTGCGCCCATCGGCTTGGAGCAGCGGCGTGAGTGCGACGTCACCCTCGCTCATTGGGGCTTGAGGTCAGCCGTCGTGTAATCGGGTTCGTTATCCCCATAAGCGCGGGCCAGCCCCTGCGCGCCCAGCGCCGCCCATGAGGCCCGCTCGGCGTCCGGGGCAAAAACCGTGACCAAGAGCGAGGCGTTCGGCGACAACTCGAACGGTTCGTCCAACACAATGTGCGCGCCGTCGTAGTGGGCCTTGAGAATCGCGGTGGGCATGGCAGACAGTGACTCCAGCGCGCGATTCAGGGCAAGCGTGCAGAAGCTACGTCAGGAACTGCAGCCCAACTGAACATGACACAGCTTTTATCCTTTGGAGGGCAGAATACCTCGGGGCTTACTCCGGAGAGTTTCACTCGTGTGAGCGAGAATCCAGCCAGCGCTTCAAAGAACGCTGGTTCTCGCCCGAGGGGCGGTCGGCAAGAAGCCCCTCAACGCTGATGTCCCTGTCGAGGTCCGGCCAATGGATGCCCTCGCCGCCGGCAATAAACCGAAAATTCTGTCGCTCCGTAACGGTGCCGTGGTAAAGCCGAGGATACCAACCCAGCGGCGCGGAGATCGAGTGCCCGTCCGCCAGCTCCACCACGAGCGTGTCGTCGCTGGTCCGAACGGCGGTGGCTCTGAGGGCGGCGGAATCAAGGATCAAAGTAGTCATGTCGCCGTGAGGTTTGCGCGCCGCCACCTCACTCCTCCTTGTCCTTCTTCGCCTGGCGCTTCGCTTTCTTCGCGGCTTTGTCGTCGCCGAAGTCTTCGGCGCCTTGGGTTTTGGCGCCGCCGATGTCGGCGTGATTTACGGTGGGGAGGAATTTGGCGAGCTCGGCCTTCTTCGCAGCGAACGCGGGATCGGTGGCGAGGTTGGTCCACTCGTTTTCGTCCTTGGCGTCATTGTAGAGTTCTTCGTCGCCGTTGGCGTAGCGGATGTAGCGCCAGTCGGCGGTGCGGACGCCGTGGTTGCCGAAGCGGTAGGTGGTGAGCGCGGGTTTGTCCCACGGCGCGGAAGGATTGGCCAGCAGGGGACGGATGCTCTCGCCCTCGACGTGCTTCGGCCGGGGTATGCCGCAGAGGTCGGTAAGTGTCGGGTAGATGCTCATGAAATCGACGGTGCGCGCGCTAATCGTGCCGGGCGACGTGACGCCGGGGACGACCCAGATGAACGGCGAGCGCGTGGCCTCCTCCCAGAGCGTGAATTTGCGCCAGTGGTGCTTCTCGCCGAGGTGCCAGCCGTGGTCGCCCCAGAGGCAGATGATGGTGTTGTCCTTGTAGGCGGATTTCTCGAAGGCATCGAGCAGGCGGCCGAGGTTCATATCGGTGTAGGCGATGGCGGCGAGGTAGCCTTGGATGGCTTCCTTCCAGCGGCCGGACTTGAGCATCGGCACGTGATCGGTCTCGGGGTGGGCCATGCGCAGGCCGGCGGGCGGGAGATCGTCGAGGTCGTTTTCGAGGTAGGGAGGGAGCTTGATGTCCGCGAGGGGGAACATGTCGTAATATTTCTGCGGGACGTTCCACGGCATGTGCGGCTTGTGGACGCCGACGGCGAGGAAGAGCGGCTTGTCGTGCGGCTTGCCGAGTTGCTCGATGCCGTAGTTGACGATGTTCCAGTCGTTGAAGTCCTCATCCTTGGCGTCGAGCGGGGAGAACTTGATGCCGCCCACGCCGTCGCTGCGGCCGGTGGGCACGCGGGGCATGCCGCCCTCGTTTTTCAAATAATCGTCCCACTCGGCGTCGCGGCGGTAGGCCTCGTGGTAGATTTTCCCGGCGCCGATGACGTGGTAGCCGGCGTTGCGAAAGGTCGTGGTGAGCGGCTTGTCGATCCCGATGACGGGGCGCCAGTCGTTGTTGTTTTCATAGACGCCCGTGGTCGAGGCCCGCATCCCCGACATCAGCGCGGCGCGAGAAGGGTTACAGACGGGCGAAGCGCAGTAGGCGCGCGAAAAGGAGACGCCGAGCTTCGAGAAGCGGTCGAGGTTGGGCGTCTTCGACTGGAGGTTGTGGCCAAAATAACCGACCCAGTCGCGCAGGTCGTCGATGGCGATGAACAGGACGTTGGGTTTGGCTTGAGGCGCGGCGGCGCGCAGGGGCGCGAGCGCGACGAACGCGGTCACGAGACTGATGAGGATGCGGCGGAGGAGGGGCATGGGAAACATGGGAGGAAGGAAACCGTGGAGACAGAGGG
>JBDSGI010000108.1:0-7431 GCA_039919035.1 Opitutaceae bacterium | reverse complement strand
TCCCTCAGATTCGAGCCGAGCTTGACGATGAGGATCGGCACGCGGGCGGCTTGGCAGTCGGCCACGATGGCGCGTATGGACTCGTCGAATTGCGCGCTCACTTGCCGGTGCCAGGCGTCGTCGCGGTGATACGAGGCGTAGCCGCTGGCGAAATCGAGCCGAGTGGCGACGTTGGGGCCGAGTTCCTCCACGTGGTCGGTTTCGCTCCGGATCCCACGGGCGGCCGGAAGCGCCCGCGCCAGCCAGCGACGGGCCAGCGTGACCACGTGTAGCTCGTAGGCGTTGTCTTGGAGCCACGCCCATGCCGCGCCGCGTGACTTCAAATTGTGGTAAGTCCGGTCTTCGAGGAACTCGTTGTGTCCCGTCGCGAGGACGATTAAGTCCGGTTGATATTGTAACACCTCGCGGACCATTGGCGCGATGCGGTAGCTGGCGTAGGAGACGCCTCCACAATTGATCGCCTGCCACGCGCGCGATGGATCGCTGCCGGCGAGTTCGAGCTCCAGCCATTTCGGGAAGGCCGTGTCGCCGAGATACGGATGCCCATAGACGGTCGAGCCGCCGAAACAGAAAACGCGATATCCGTTAAGGGGCTTTACAACCGGAAACGCTTGGGACGCGATCAGCGGCTCGCGGGTGCGGCTGGTGCGATAAACTGCGCCCTGGCGCTCGAACAGCGGGAACGAGCGGTTGAAGCCGGCAAAGGGGTCCGGGGCGGCGGCCGGCCGGCCCACGTCGAACAAACGCAATCCCGCCTCAAGCACGACCAGCGGCAGCAACCCGAGCACCACGGCGCCGACGATGAACCCTGCTCGTCTCATCCGGGAGGGCACCTTCTCAGAAGTTGTCTTTCGATCTCTCATCGCTACGCCGTCAGGGGTTAGGGGCGCCCCTGGCGCAATTCAAACTTTGAACCGAACCCCATGAGTGAAAAATTTCCCCCCCCCGAAATCGTCTCCGCTCGCTGGCTGCGGCGAGCCCTGACCGCCGGCTTGATTGGGGCGCTCGCGGCGAATCTCTGGATCGCGTTTGGCCTCGTGCAGCAAGAACGGAGCAGCGCCCGGGAACGCGATTTTTGGATGCTCTGTCAGCCGGGCTCCACGCCGGCGGAGCGGGAGGTGGCGTTTCGCCACCTGGTGGCCGCGGGCAATCGCGAATGGCGTTCCGCTGATCTGCGCGGGCTGAATTTGGCCGGCGTCTCGCTCGCGGGCGCGGATTTGCAGTCAGCGGTTTTCCTGCGGGCCAACCTTGCCGGGTCCGATCTCAGTGAAGTTAAGTTGAGCGGCGGCACGCTTGAGTTGGCCGACCTCACCGGCGCTAGCCTCGCGCACGCGACCTTGATCGAGACGCGGCTGCTACGCGCCATCCTCAAAGGCGCGTCGCTGCGGGGGGCGAGCCTGCGCGCGAGTTCGCTCCAGCAAGTCGTCGCGGAGGGCGCCGACCTCATGGTCTCTGATCTGTCGGATGCGGATTGCTTAATGGCGAATCTCGCCGGCGCGAATCTCGCCGGGGCCAATCTGGCCGGCGCGAAGTTGGAATCGGCGGTGCTGAAAAACACCAACCTCTCCCTCGCCCGATTCGACGGCGCCGATCTCACGGATGCCGATTTCACCAACGCGAACTGGTGGCGGGCGCGCGGCCTGACGACGAAGCAACTCGCCGTGCTGCGGGAAAAGTATTCGCCCACCGCGACCGCCGATCTGGCGTTGAAGGAAGACTACGCGCGCTGGGCCGAGGCGCCGTTGCCGCACTGACGCGCTTCAAAACAGCGAGTAGATAAAAGGTGCGGCGGCGGTGCCTCCGAGCACCACGACGACGCCGAGCAAGAGCAGCACGGAGAGCAGTGGAATCAGCCAGAGCTTTTTGTTCTCCCGCAGGAAGGCTAGAAACTCCCGCGCCACCCCGGGATTTTTTTGCCGCGCGGCCCGCTCGAAGTCGGGGGTGGGATCATCGCTCATGGTTCGGGCTCAGAATTGTCGAAAATATTTTTCCGGGGCATCGGGCGGCGGCGCGTCGAGCCAGTAGCTGGTCCGATTGCGGTCGAAACCCTTGGTCAGGGACCGCCGTCCCATGGCCCGCATGACCAAGCCGAGCGGGGTAACCATCAGGAAATAAATTCCGGCGAGCGCCACATGGCCGACCACGAAGCCGACGCAACACGCGGCGGCAAACCAGACGACGTAAAACGGTCGCGCCCACTGCGGCGCAGCGAGGAAGAGCAAACCCAGCGCGGCGCCCGCTCCGCCGAGCGCCAGCGGCCCTTCAAAATTCCACCCGGCGGTGCGCAGGCGGCCCACCAGCATCAGCGCCATCGCCACGCTGGGAAACCCCACGATCAGGCTTACGGCAAATCGCCGCCGTTCCTCCAGGCCTGGCCGCCAGTTGACTTCGCGAAAGGGATTCACGCGGTGACCAATGCTGCTCAATCCGGTTGGAAGCTGGCAATGTATTGTTCGCGCTCAACCGGGTTCGGAATCCGCTGCTCGGTCCGCCGCAACACGCAGTTCTCCAAAACCAGCAGGTCCATCTCGGTCGCGAGAAAACACCGGATCGCATCGTCGGGGGTGCAGACCATGGGCTCGCCGCGCACGTTGAAGCTCGTGTTGATCATGACACCGCAGCCGGTTTGCCGCTTAAATTCCCGAAGCAGCCGGTAGAACCGGCCGTGCCTCTCTTCGTCGACCGTCTGCACGCGCGCCGAAAAGTCGACGTGGGTGACGGCGGGTAGCGTGGAGCGCGTCGTGCGCACCCGCCTGGACAAATCGGGATCGCGGATTGGCGGCGTGGCTCCGGGCGAGGGCGATGATTCGAGGCGGAACTCCCGCCGCACGGCGGCCACTTGCAGCATGTAGGGTGATTCGCCTTTCAGCTCGAAAAGCGTGGCGGCGTCTTCCGCGAGCACGGCTGGCGCAAAGGGCCGAAACGATTCCCGAAACTTGATGCGTCGATTGATGCGCTCCTGCATGTCGGGATTGCGCGCGTCCCCGAGAATGCTTCGCGCGCCCAGCGCTCGCGGGCCAAATTCCATGCGACCTTGAAACCAGCCGACCACCTGGCCGCCCGCGACGGCGGCTGCGACCTGCTGCAACAGTTCTGCTTCATTCTCGATGGTCTCGTAGCGCAGCGACCGGCGGTCGAGCGCCGCCTGAATTTCCTCCCTGCGAAAAGCCGGCCCGAGCAAGGCTCCGCGCATGGTGTCCCGCCCGTTGGCGATGCGGGGCCGGCCGAGCAGTTGGTGATGCACGAAGAGCGCCGCGCCCAGCGCACCGCCGGCGTCGCCCGGCGCAGGTTGCACGAAGATGTCTTCAAAAATGCCCGCGCGCGCCAGCTTGCCGTTGGCCACGCAGTTGAGCGCCACGCCACCGGCGAGGCATAGCTTCCGCGCCCCCGTCAGCCGCTGCGCGGTGCGCGCCATCCGGAGCACGGCCTCCTCCGTCACGTGCTGCACGGACGCCGCGAGATCCATTTCGCGCTGCGTAATGGCGGCCTCCGGCGCTCGCGGCGGTCCGTCGAAGAGTGTCGCGAATTTCTTCCCGGTCATGCGCAGGCCGGTGCAATAGTCGAAATAGCTCAGGTCCATCGCCAGCGATCCGTCCTCCTTCAGGTCCACGAGATTTTTGAGAATCGAGTCCGCAAACCTCGGCTCCCCGTGCGGGGCTAACCCCATCAGCTTGTATTCCCCGGAGTTCACTTTGAAGCCGCAGAAATAGGTCATCGCGCTGTAGAGCAACCCGAGCGAATGCGGAAAGCGCAGCGTCTTCTGGAGCGTGATGCGATTCCCTTGTCCGTGACCGATGGTCGCGGTGTCCCATTCACCGGCGCCGTCCACCGTGAGAATCGCCGCCTCGTCGAACGGCGACGGGAAAAACGCGCTTGCCGCGTGGGCTTCGTGATGCCGCGTGAAGAGGATCCGGTTCCGCAGGCTTCCGCCCAGCGCCTTTTCAATTTCTCGGCGCAAACGCAGTTTGGTCCGCAGCCACGGCGGCAGCGCCTGCATAAACGACCGCAGCCCCGCCGGTGCATCGGCGAGGTAGGTCTCCAACAAGCGGTCGAATTTTTGGAACGGTTTCTCGTAAAACACCACGTGGTCCAACTCGGCCGGGCCGATGGCCGCCTCGCGCAGCACGTAGTCCGCCGCCTGCCGGGGAAATTGGCTGTCGTGTTTGATCCGACTGAACCGCTCCTCCTGCGCCGCGGCGATGATTTCTCCGTCGGCCACCAGGCAGGCCGCGCTGTCGTGGTAATAACCCGACAGGCCCAATATGATCGGAGTCCTCACTGGTGCATTGGGCATAGGCTCACGGTCAGGGCCATCCCGGGGAACGTGCCGAGTATTTTAGGAATGGAAAGGCCGAACCCGGCGCGGGTCGTGAAACGGCGGCCCGTCCACGCTATCCGGTGGGTCAACCGCAGCGGTAATTCCCCCCGCCGGCCAATGAGCATGGGTTGCGTTCGGAACTTTGGCGGACTAGGGCTTACTATGTTGAAATACGGTAGAGGTTCGTGGTCCTGTCACTCATAGTCTGTTGCTTCCCCTGATATGCTCCCGGAAGTGTCAAAACCTCGCGACCTTCCTGGTCTAACCACTTCGCTTCAAACTGCGCTGGGCCTTGTCGTGCGAACGCGACGGCTTCGGCTTGGGATCTCGCAGGAGCAACTTGCCGAGCGCTCTGACTTGCACCGGACTTATGTGACGGACGTGGAACGGGGCGCGCGAAACATCTCGTTGCGCAGCATCGCAAATCTGGCGGCGGCGTTGGAAATCTCGCTCGGCGATCTGTTCAAGTCAGCCAGCGGCGGGCTCGGGCTGATCTCCCCCGGCGACACGAGCCGGAAACTCGGGGAGGTTCTACTGGTCGAAGACAACGCGAGCGATGCCGAACTGGCCGCGCGGGCGCTGCGGCGGGCGGCCTTTACGAACCCCGTCAGAACTTTGGATAGCGGCGAAGCGGCGCTCGAATTCTTGCTCGGATCTGGCGGGGGCAAGCGGCCGGTGCGGACCGCGTTACCGTTGCTGGTGCTGCTCGATCTCGGGCTGCCGGGACTCCCGGGGACCGAGGTCTTGCGCCGGCTCAAGGCCGACGAAAAAACCAAGGCGATTCCGGTCGTGGTGCTCACCGCTTCGCATGCGGATCGCACAATTATCGAATGTGCGCGGCTGGGCGCCTCGCACTACATCATCAAGCCCGTCGGGTTCGACAGCCTGAAGCGAATTTCGGCCAAGCTGAATCTGCGCTGGATGCTGCGCCCGCCCCGGGCTGCCTCTCCTCCGTCCACGTCGCTTTAACCGTCGCGCATCCCCATGCAACGCGACGAACAACTCCGGGCGTCCCAGCGGGAGATTGACGATCTCAAGGCGGCGCTGGACGAGCACGCGATCGTGGCGATTACGAATCCGCAGGGAAAGATCACCTATGTGAACGACAAGTTTTGCGCGATTTCAAAATACTCGCGCGCGGAACTGCTCGGGCAGGATCACCGGCTGATCAACTCGGGGCATCATCCGACGGAGTTCATCCGCGAGCTCTGGACGACGATTGCGCGTGGTCAGGTCTGGAAAGGCGAGATCAAGAATCGCGCAAAGGACGGCACGTTCTACTGGGTCGACACGACGATTGTGCCCTTCCTCGACGAGGCGGGTAAACCCAGACAGTATGTGGCCATCCGGGCGGACATCACGCAGCGTAAACGGGCGGAGGAGGCGCAGGTGCGTCTCGCGGCGGTCGTCAATTCGGCCGATGACGCCATTTTAAGCAAGACCCTCGAAGGCATCATCACGAGCTGGAATCCCGGAGCCGAGCGGTTGTTGGGCTTTGCCGCGAGCGAGGTCATCGGCACACCGATGCTGAGGTTTTATCCGGCCGATCTTCGGAAGGAGGACGAATGGATCCTGGCCACCATCGCCCGCGGCGAGAGCCTGCAGAACCATCACACGATCCGGCTGCACAAGGACGGGCGGCTGATACCGGTGGCTATTTCGCTTTCCCCGATCATCGACTTGGACGGTCGGATCATCGGGGCGTCGAATGTGTTGCGGGACATCTCCGATCAGAAGCGCAAAGATGCCGAGCGTGCGCTGCTTTCCCATGTGATCGAGGTGAGTCTCAACGAAATCTATATCTTCGATTCGGTGACGCTGCGGTTCAGATATGTAAATCACGGCGCCCGGCTGAATCTGGGCTACAGCCTTGAGCAGCTGCAAAAACTCACCCCACTGGATCTCAAGCCAGACTACACCGAGGCGCGGTTTCTCGAGCTCGTCGGCCCGTTGGTCCGGGGCGAAAAGCGCAAGCAGGTGTTTGAAACAAAACACCTGCGCGCCGATGGCACCCTCTATCCCGTGGAGGTTCACCTGCAACTCGTGGAGTATGAAAATGAGCGGGTCTTTCTGGCGGTGATCTACGATATCACGGCGCGCCGGCTGGCGGAGGCGGCCCTGGTGGAGAGCGAGCACCGGTTCCAGCTGATGGCCAATTCCATCTCCCAGCTCGCCTGGATTGCCAAGGGAGACGGCTACATCACGTGGTATAATCAGCGCTGGTATGACTACACGGGCACGACTCCGCAGCAGATGGAGGGCTGGGGATGGCAGAGTGTGCATGACCCGCAGCGGTTGACGCGGGTGGTGGAGCAATGGCGGCAAGCCATCGCGACGGGCCAGCCCTTTGAGATGGAATTTCCCCTCCGCGGCGGGGACGGGCAGTTCCGCACTTTTCTCACCCGGGCGTTGCCCTTGCGGGATGCAGAGGGCCGGGTGGCGAACTGGTTTGGAACCAATACAGATGTCGACGAGTTGAAGCGCGCGGAGGACGAGGTGCGCCGGCTCAACACCGGGCTCGAGCAGCGGGTGATTGATCGCACGCAGCAGCTGGCCCGGGCCAACGCGGAGCTGGAACGGAGCCGCGCGGAGCTGCAAAATGTGTTCGAGTCGCTGCCGGGGTTATACCTCGTGCTCACCCCGGAGCTTAAGATCGTCGCGGTGAGCAACGCCTACCTCAAGGCCACGATGACGACGCGGGAGGGTTTGCTCGGCCGGCAACTTTTTGACGTATTTCCCGACAATCCAGAAGACGCATCAGCTTCGGGGGTTTCAAACCTGCGCGCCTCGCTGGAGCGGGTGATGCGCAACGGGACGCCGGACACCATGCCGCTGCAAAAATATGATGTGCGTCGGCCGGACGGCGTTTTTGAGGAGCGATACTGGAGCCCCATCAACGCACCCGTGCTGGGCGTAAATCGCGAACTCGGCTACATCATCCACCGGGTGGAGGACGTGACCGAATTTGTGCGCCGCAAGGCGCGGCTTTCACCCTTTACGCTCGAATTGAGGACCCGCATGGAGCAGATGGAAGCGGAGATCTTTCAGAGCACGCTGCAGGTGCAGGAGGCCAACCAGCGCCTGAGCGAAGCCAACCGCGAGTTGGAGGCATT